>NZ_DASVOB010000408.1:0-3138 GCF_036383575.1 Mucilaginibacter sp. | reverse complement strand
CTTATTTGGGCGCTGGCTATTTTTACAGTTAAGCTGCTTAATAAAATGGCAGCTGTTAAAATTATCTTTTTCATGTTGTGTTATTGTTTTGTTTGTAGGTATGACAATAACAGCGCCTAAAAGTTTAACCCGTTACATGTTGCAACGGGTAATTAATTGGTTACAATGTTTTGATTGTATTAAAACTGACTGATATTCAGATTATTCGTCGTCGTTATCTTTATCCACGGCTTTTTTACCAGCCATAGCAAGCACCGGTTTTCCGATAACTTTATAACTGCCCTCTCCTTTAAGAATGGAGGCCAGCTGGGCTTTGTCCTGCATGGTTTTTATAGATTGTGCAAGTTCCTTATCGTATTTGAAATTGGTTTCGTAGCGGCCTTTTTCGTAGTAATAACGCGACGCTATTTCATTTTCAAGTACTTGCTTTATCTCGTCTTTATGTTGGATAAGGTCGTTCTTTTTGCTGGCGATCAATTTGGTTTTCAAGCCCTCATACTCGGCCTGGATATCGTTAAACTGTTTATCCTTTGTGGCTTCAACCTTTAAGCTGGTCAGTAATTTTTCTGACGCGGTAGTATAGTTGTAATTTTTATCAGCCAGGTATTTTATAAAATCGTTGTAGTCACCATCAGATAGCGTAAACGAACGGGCATCGGCAATTTTGGAGTGCTTGTCGCGGTAAACGGTTGCATAATCAAATATTAATAGCTTGCCTACTAATGCCTGGGTAACGTTGGCAAATTTTTCCTGTTTTATAAACAGGTCCGGGTAAATACCGCTGCCATCATAAACAGAGCGGCCATTTTTCGTTTTAAATTCGTGGATAAGTGAATCGGCCACTTTTACCACGCTGCCATCATCCTTGCGGTGAGTGTAATCCAGCGCCTGGATGCAACGGCCCGATGGTACATAATATTTGGCGATGGTGATTTTCACCAGGCTATTGTACGGTAAATTGAACGTTTGCTGCACCAGGCCCTTGCCATAACTACGTTGCCCAATAATTACCGCACGATCAAGGTCCTGCAATGAACCGGCAACAATTTCGCTTGCTGATGCCGAATGGCTGTTAACCAATACTACCAATGGCAAATCGGGTTCGAGCGGTGCACTGATGGTGCTATAAGTAAAGTTCTTTTCTTTTATTTTCCCTTTTTGCGATACGATCTCTACATCTTTCTGCACAAAAAGGTTTACTATTTTAACAGCCTCCTGCAATATACCTCCACCATTTGAGCGAAGGTCAAGGATGATGCCGTTGGGATTTTTCTTTTTTAATTCAGTAAGTGCATTGGTAACTTCAGCAGCCGAATTTTCGAGGAATTTATCCAGCTTAATATACCCCATGTTGCCATCAACCATGCCAAAGTACGATACATTGGGTTGTTTGATCTCATCGCGAACCAGGCTTTTTTCAAAAAGCTGAGGGGTATTATCGCGTTTGATGAATAGTTTTATGGCTGCTCCCTTTGAGCCTTTAAGCAGCTGACTTACCTGGTCGTTATCTTTACCGTTAAGGTCAACATCATTGATCTTAAGAAGTTGATCGCCTGGGTGTACGTCTCCCTTTTGAGCGGGGAAGCCGGCAAAAACTTCTGATACAAATACTTTTCCGTTACGCACAAAAATGCTGGCGCCGATGCCGCCATACTGGGTGCTTACGTAGTGGAGCTTATAGTCTTCAATTTCCGATTCGGGTACAAACTCGGTGTAAGGATCAAGGCCATCAAGCATGGCATCAACCCCGGTTTTTACCAGTTTGGCCGAATTGATATCGTCAACATAATTGATATTAACCTCTTTATAAACGGAGGCAAAAACATCAAGGTTCTTCGAGATCTGGAACAGGTCGTCATTAAAACCCACTATGCCTGCGGCCAGCAATGCAATGCCTGCAAATAAGCCCACTTTTTTGTATCCTTTTTTGAACACTAAACCCTGTTTCATCATTTATCCTCGAAAAAAATAAAAATACAAAAAAGCTATCCAGTTTGTATAACCGTAGTGTCTATTTTACAGTCGGTTGTTATCAATATTAACCAGGGCTTTTTTCAAGGTGAAAACCACGTAGTTGCGGTCGCGGTTTACCAGTTCCATCAGTTTGGTAATCAAGCTTTCTTCCTGTCCTTCGTTATATTTCAACTGCTCGTCTGTAAGATGGTTGTATTTACGTTGAATTTTAATTTTTACGCGTTCCCAATCCTTGTTTGTAATACTGATTTCAGCCATGTTTAATTTATTTTCAGCAAAAATATAAAAAATACCAAGTTGCTACTGTTTAAATGTTTGGCTCGCGTATTGATAATGCCTAATACGGTCTTAAATATAGGCCGGGTTATAAACCATACTAAATTAATAACGTAGGGCTGTATACAATTTAAAGGATCATGTGCGTTTACAGCTTTACATTTAACATTGAAAATCATGAAAAAGTATCTATTAAGTGCAGTATTACTGATAGCGGTAAGCATCAGTGCAAAAGCACAATTTTCTTTAGGTGTAAAAGGTGGTGTCAATTTTTCGAAAATCGGCTCCGATAATTTTAGCGATAAAAACCTCACCGGCTACCAGGCAGGATTGTTTGCCCGTTTTGGCAACAGCCTTTACTTACAGCCAGAGCTTTACCTGAGCGGTACCGGCGGTAAATTTGAATCGAATGATAATAACACCGCCTTTAGTGGCAAAGTTAGGTTCACTAATTTGAACGTACCATTATTAATAGGTAAATCATTTGGCGAAAAAGACCTGAACTTCCGTATTATGGCCGGGCCTATTTATACCTACACGCTTGATCAAAGCACAAGTCTTGGCAATAATATCAGCAATGCCGCGAATGACTTTAACAAGAGCAACCTCGGTTTCCAGGCCGGCGCCGGTGTCGATATCGGTTCTATCACTGCCGATTTAAGGTATGAAGGTGGTTTAACCAAAGTAAGCGACAGCTTTGCTAAACGCCAGAACCTTTGGGCACTGAGTGTAGGCTTTAAGATTTTTTAAGCTCGATACGTTTGCAAAACGTCCGTGAGGACACGAACGTTGGGTAACGTAAAACGACCCGGCAGGTTAACCTGCCGGGTCGTTGTGTTTTATAAGACTCTCTCCAAAAAATGAGTTTCATTCTTCAAAGCCTCCCCT
>NZ_DASVOB010000407.1:0-13432 GCF_036383575.1 Mucilaginibacter sp. | reverse complement strand
GGGAATTGTATAAAAAAGGGAACAACGACCATGTGTTGTTTCCTTAAGTACGATTGGTGATTGTTTGAACAGTAGACAAAATGTTGGAAAATAATTCTAACATATTAATCTATGCCTTTCTCTGCTTGAAAGTAACCTGATGCCACCCCGTCATTAAAAAATGGCGCAAACGATTGTTTAGCCCAATATCATAACATAAGCATATAAATCCTCATCCTTAACAGGCAAATGGCTTTTGACCGGCTTTTTTGCTGTAGACTATATTTTATATTTGTGTGCGCACACACTGATGACGGTTCACTGTTTTCTTATAGTTTATAACTCATGCTAAAAAAATTATTGTTTTTAATTTGCCTCAGCCTTACAAGTGTTTCCAAGGCTCAAAATGTTTTTCTTTCAGATATAAAACCGGGTCAAGCGGTTGCTTTTGCAAATAAGGGAGCTGTGATTTTAAAAAACAATTACTTGTCTATGAAATGGCTTGCCGGCAAAAAAACAATTGCCATAAACGAATTTGGCGCACAGCATAAGCGGATCACTTTAAAAGGTGCCCCCATTTTCGAGCTCGAGTTAAAGGATGGTACGGTAATTAACTCTGCTGACTTTGAATTGAGCTCCCCATTAAAAATTGTTGACATAAAAGGCAATAGTGGGGCCGTGAAGCTTTCAGAAAAGGAAGATGGAAAAGAAATTTTAGCCGTTTTTTTGAATGTAAAATATGGCATTCGTTTAAGCTGGGAGGCCATTTTAAAAGATAACTCCAATTATATCAGACAGGTTTTTACCTTTAATAGTGTTACGGATTCTTTAAGAATCCGTAAATTAAAACTTATAAAACTCCCTGTAGGATCGGGATTAGAGCCGTCAGGAATTGTTGACGGATCGCCAATAATATCAAAGGATTTCTTTGTAGCATGTGAAAGCCCCATTAGTAAATATGAAACTAATGATGGGTGGGTAAACGGCTATATTGACCGGCAGGAGCCGACGCCGGATCTGACTGCCTCTACAGTTTGGGGAGTGGCTTTACAGGGACAGTTACGCAGGGCATTCCTTTATTACCTGGAACGGGAAAGGGCCGTACCATACAGGCAAATGCTGCACTATAATTCGTGGTATGATTTATCATGGGCCGACCGTAAACTGACTGAAGCAGGCTGCCTGGACCGTATTCAGGCATTCGGTGACAGTCTTACCGCGAAACGTCATATTTCCTTAAATGCGTTTTTGTTTGATGATGGCTGGGATGATAACCAAACATTATGGCAAATAAGCAAAACCAATTTTCCTGCGGGCTTCGATAACATCAAAACACTGGCTGATAAATACGGTGCTTCATTGGGTGTGTGGATGTCGCCCTGGGGGGGGTATGAGCAGGCCAAGGAGCAAAGGTTGGAATATGGACGGAAACAAAATCCTCCGTTTGAAACAAACTCGCATGGATTTTCCCTTTCAGGCACTGTTTATTCAAACAGGTTTAAAGATGCCGCTGCAGGCTTTGTAAACAAATATGGTATCTCGATGTTTAAATTTGATGGTGTTGGGGCAGGGGATAAATCAACAGGTGCAACTCCCGAATATCAAACAGATATGGAATCGCTGTTAAACCTCGTGTCAACTTTGCGCGGGGTAAAGCCTGATCTTTATTTTAGCCTGACCATAGGCACCTGGCCATCACCCTTCTGGCTCAAATATGGCGATGTGATCTGGAGAAATGGCTGGGATACAAATACAGAGGGGCAGGGAGATAACAGGCAACAATGGCTTAATTATCGCGATGGCGAAGTATATAAAAACATTGTTCAACGCGCCTCCCTTTATCCGCTAAGCTCACTAATGTATCATGGGATTTGCATTGCAGACAATGGTGCACCTGCCAAATTTGAAATGAATGATAAAGATATTTCTGACGAGATCTGGTCGTTTTTTGGATCCGGAACAAGTTTGCAGGAATTGTATATTAATCCTCATAAATTAAACACCGCTAACTGGAATTGCCTGGCGGCCGCCATAAAATGGGCGCGGAAAAATGCAGATATCATGCCCGATACACATTGGGTAGGCGGCGACCCATCAAAAGGAGATATTTATGGGTTCGCTTCATGGTCGCCCAAAAAGGCAATTCTTACTTTAAGAAACCCGTCAAATAAAGTAAAAACCTTCCTTGTGGATACGCGTAAAGTTTTTGAATTGCCTTTAAATTGTAAGCCTGCTTATCTTTTTTATAATGCTAAACTTAGCAGCCGGGAAACTAAAAAACCTTTATTTAAAGGAGAAACTTATACAGTTACGCTTGAGCCGTTTGAAGTGATGGTGCTGAACGCGATACCAGCCCATTAATGGTTTTATTTTTTTTCGGCCGATTAACATTATGAAAGTAGCGACTGAATTTAGATAGGTGCGTGCGCAAATAAATTGTATCATTTGATTTGTGGTAACACTTTGTTACCTGCAAAATACGGCGGCAGCTTCCCTGTTTAATCGGAAAACAGCCTTTTAATAAATTACCAATGAAACGGATATCAATACTCATTTTATTGTTCTTTTGCTTCTTTTTTACCTTATCCTTTTCTCAAACTACTATAACATATAAATGGCTTGACCCGGCCAAAGCGGGTTTCCCTGTTATAGAGGGGCAGGCATGGCCAACGGAAACTGCGGCTACTTATGATAGGTTTCCGGAACGTGCCCAAAAGGAGTTAAATCCTAATGTATGGAACCTCTCGCACAGCAGTGCGGGCTTATATATCAAGTTTAAAACAGATGCGCCTAACCTGGTTATTCGTTATAAAGTTAAGGGTGATCTCGCGATGTCTCACATGCCGGCTACAGGCGTAAGCGGTCTGGATCTTTACGCGTTGGATCCCAATGGAAAATGGTGCCTGGCCCCCGGTAGTTTTTCATTTAAAGACACCATTACTTATCGTTTTTCAAATATAAAAGTCAGCGCTGCTTTTCCGGGAAGAAGCTATGAATACAGATTGTTTTTGCCACTATATAATTCAGTATCCTGGCTTGAAATAGGTGTTCCTACTGGCAATGCATTTAATTTTATGCCTTTATCTAAAGAAAAACCCGTACTTGTATATGGAACATCTATTGCACAGGGGGGCTGCGCATCAAGACCCGGTTTGGCATGGACTTCTATTGTACAGCGTGCGCTTGATCGTCCGCTGGTAAACCTTGGTTTTTCAGGTACAGGGCTGCTTGAAAAATCGGTCATTGACCTGATGGCAGAGGTTGATGCAAAAATATATGTACTTGATTGCATGCCCAATTTAACAAGCTTTTCTGACCAGGAAATTGAAAAGCGTTTATTAGCATCAGTACAAAGTTTAAATGAAAAACATCCACAAGTTCCTGTCCTGTTGGTAGAACATAGCGGGGGGGATATTGATGGTCTGTTAGATACAGGCAGGAATGCTAACTACAACCGTGTAAATAAAGTTCTTGATGGTACTTATTCAAAGCTAATTACCGCAGGGGCAAAAAACGTTTATTTATTAACCAATAAGGAAATTGGTCTTGATATCAATTCAACGGTTGATGGTTTGCACCCCAATGATATTGGCATGGAAAAATATGCCAATGCCTATGAGAAAGCTATACGCACAATTATCAAAGAACCAACCGGCAAATATTCAACTACTCAACCTGTTGTACAAAGCAGAGATGGCTATTATGACTGGCGAAACAGGCATAATGAAATACTAACGCTTATTAAAACTGATTCGCCAAAAATTGTATTCCTTGGCAACTCTATATTGAATTACTGGGGCGGCTCGCCAAAGGCTCCGTTAGCAAGGGGAGGCGATTCATGGGATAAATACCTTGAGCCATTAGGTGTGAAAAACTTTGGTTTTGGCTGGGACCAGGTAGAGAATGTATTATGGCGCGTATATCATGAAGAGATTGACGACTTTAAGGCAAATAAGGTGATGATCATGATAGGCACCAATAACTTATCTGTTAATAATGACCAGGAAATAATAGAAGGGTTGAAATTGCTGGTACGGGCAGTAAAGGTGCGCCAGCCCACAACTGAGATTCTTTTGTCGGGCTTGCTGCCCAGAAGAGCCATGGAAAAACGGGTAAAACTTCTTAACAAAGCAATTTCTGAATTAGCTTCTCAAACACAGGTCCGCTTTATTAACCCCGGAAAGTTACTGCTTAATAATACCGGCAATATTGACGAGTCGCTTTTTGGCGATGGCTTACATCCAAACGGGGAGGGCTACCGGAAACTGGCGATCTCCCTGGTTCCTTATCTCAAAAAATAACAGCCCAGCTTTCAGTTAAGTTCACTAAATTGTGGCAATAGTAATGCGATAAACTATATTAAATTTGCTATCTTTTTCACATGTAGATTTAATATGAAGAATAAAATTGTACGCATTAAAGATATTGCCGAAAAAGCAAAAGTTTCAACAGGTACAGTTGACAGGGTATTGCATAAGCGGGGGCGGGTGTCAAAAAAAGTAGAAGAGAAAATACTGAAGATTATTGAAGAGATGGATTATGAACCAAACCTTATGGCAAGGGCTTTGGGTTCAAATAAAATATATCAAATTGCCGCGTTAATACCCGATCATAAAAGCGATTCATATTGGTACGCTCCTAAAGCGGGAATTGAAAAAGCCGAGAAAGATTTGAAGCAATATGGCATAGTTGTTCAGCAATATGTGTTTGACCCTTATGATGTAGAATCATTTATAAGCAATGCCAAGCAATTAACCAATGATAGCCCGGATGGTATAATTTTATCCCCGATATTTTACCGGGAAACTTTGCCTTTTTTTGAGAAATGGAAAGCGGCCGGAATCCCCTTTGTGTTGTTTAATACCCAAATTGCTGAGTGCGAGCCCTTGAGTTACATCGGTCAGGATTCATATCAGAGTGGTTTTTTGGCGGGGAAACTTATTCATTATGGACAGCCCGAACCTTGTTCTGTTTTAATTGCCCATATTGATGAAGAGATAAGTAATGCCGCCCACCTCTTAAAAAAAGAGCAGGGATTTCGTAATTATTTTTCGCAAAATAACCTGGAGCACCAGTACAAAATTTTACGGATTGAATTAAATAGGGCTAATGCTGCTTTGTTTATCACGCAGCTGGATGCCATTATCGATAGCACACCAGATATGGCCAGTGTGTTTGTAACAACATCCAAAGCTCATGAAATTGCAAAGTATTTGGAGCAGCGCCATATAAAGCATATCAAAATAATAGGATACGATCTACTTCCTGCCAATCTGTATTTCCTCAACAAAGGCGCAATTAGTTTTTTGATTAATCAAAACCCCAAAGGACAGGGTTACTGGGGTATTTATCAGCTAACGGATTACCTCGCATTCAAAAAAGAAGTGCCTATCATTAAATACCTTCCGCTTGATATAGTTACCAAAGAAAACATGAATTATTACATAGATGATGAAGACACTGTTTATTTAGATATTTAATTGATCGACCATTTTCTGGCGGTTTACTCCGTATATTTTTATCCATAATGAATTGTTACTGCCGGGCAATTTATTATGGATTTGTTTTATTATCCCTTTTTTCCACAAAATTATTTCAACATAGCTGTTGCTGTAGAGCATGACTGCCTCCCGGCTCACTATAAATTCACTGCAGCATAATCAATAGTTGTTTTTTCGAACAAAAAAATCAAAAATGTGTGCGGACACACAAATATTTTTATATTTGTATTGAAGCATTTATGAAATTTTAATGTTTACGTATACACTTGGTATAAAATGCAATATGGTCGTCCAGAAGGAGTAGGCATTTTCCGCGGGACTTACCATATGCTTAGCCAGTAAAACACTTAAGTGATACAGATTTTAAAAAGTAATTGAAACGAACTAAAACAGAAAATGTCATATAACATACCCGAAATAGTAGCTAATTTTTGCACTGAAGGAAACGTTGAAATTATTGTACCGTTTGGTTCCGGGCATATCAATGATACATTTCACGTGAAGACTACCAACCCGGAATTACCCGGTTACCTGCTTCAGCGTGTCAATCACCATGTATTTAAAGATGTACCGGCGCTGATGAATAATGTACAACTGGTAACCAGTCATCTTAAAAAAAAGCTGGCCGAAATTCCTGGCTCTAACCCAACTAAAGAAGTGCTTACCATGGTTTGGGCAAAGGATAAGCAATGTTTTTTTTGCGATACAGCCGGCAATTACTGGCGGATGTATTTGTTTTTAAAGGATACTAAAAGCTATGACCTCGTGCTTACCGATCAGCAGGCCTATGAGGGTGGTAAGGCATTTGGTAAATTTCAATTACTGTTATCAGATCTGGATACTGACTTACTTTTCGAAACCATACCGGATTTTCATAACATCGCTATGCGGCTCGACAGGTTAAATAAAGCTGTGCTGGCTGATGTTGAAGGCCGGGTTAAAGAAGTGTTGCCTGAATTAACCTTTGTTATTGAAAGGGCCGACACGATGGTTACCATTCTGAATTTAGGCAAAGAAGGGAAATTACCTCTGCGCATTACACACAACGATACTAAATTCAACAATATACTGCTTGATATGAACGATCACGGGCAGTGTGTGATTGATCTTGATACGGTTATGCCTGGCTATGTTGCATATGATTTTGGCGATGCTATCCGTACTATTATAAACACGGCATCCGAAGATGAGAGCGATATTACAAAAGTTACCCTGAATATTCCATTGTTTAAAGCCTATACAGAGGGGTATTTTAAAAGCGCGGGTAGCTTTTTATCAGATATGGAAGTTAAAACGCTTGTAATGGGGGTTTTATTAATTCCATATATGCAAGGGGTACGTTTCCTTACAGATTATATAGAAGGTGACGTTTACTATAAAACGCGTTTTGCCGAGCATAATTTACAGCGTACCAGAGTACAGTTTCAGCTCCTTAAAAAGCTTGAGGAGCAGTATGTTGTTTTAGATCAGATAATTCAGGACGTAGCAAAAACATATACGCAATTAGCATCCAAAGTAGAATGAAAGAATTAACGGTACCATTTTTAGGACTTGTAAATAAAGTAAGTCCCATAGCGCACGTATCTTATTTGTTAGATAATTATGAAAAAAATCACATCGGAATGACGCCCTGGTCCGTCAATGGCTATAAGCCGGATGCGCATTTTGCCATAGCGTTTGGTGAGGATAGTATTTTTATAAAATATTATGTAAGTGAAAAATCTGTAAGGGCAATTTATAAGCAACCTAACGAGCCGGTTTATAAAGATAGTTGCGTGGAGTTTTTTGTATCCTTTGGAGATGAAAAGGGTTACTATAGTTTTGGGTTTAATTGCGCAGGTACATGCATGTTGGGTTTTGGAACAAGCAGGACAAACCGCAAACTATTACCGGAGGCCGCCATAAGAACGATCAGGCATCAAACTAATTTAAAACTGGTTGATAGTGGCGGACAAGGCAGTATAGGTTGGGAACTGACGCTAATGATACCTTTAGCAGTGTTTTGCAATCATTCCATTACATCATTAAATGGCAGGCAATGCCGGGTCAATTTTCATAAATGCGGTGATGAACTGCCCGATCCCCATTTTTTAACCTGGAATAATATCAAGTCAGCAGATACCAACTTTCATTTACCCGAGTTTTTTGGAAAAATGCAATTTGAAAATTAAACCTGGATACTCATCCAATTCACTGCAACATAGCAAAATATGAAAATGAAACTTACTGTAATCCTGTTATTATTTAGTGCTGTTGTTTCGGCACAGGTTAAAATGAGTGGGGCTTACCAGGAGCTTCCGGATCCCAAACCTGTTCAGCAGAAAAGCTGGAATGAATTAAAACCGGGTGTTTATGTAAGTTTTGCGTCAACAGATATTCGTTATGAGAAACGCAATGCCCCATCAATATTTCCATTGCAAACCAAATGGCAAACCAAAGCATGGAAAGGAGAAAAGGTACATACGCAATTCCTGGTTTGGACCACCCGTAACCTGGAACAATTAAGTTTTGAATGGAGTAAACTTGAAGACGAAAAAGGCCATACAATTCCTGTAAAAAACATCAGTGCAAATTTTGTGCGTTATGTGATGGCCGATGGGCTGAATAATGGAGGTGGCGGCTGCGGTATTCAGGCAGGTCATGATTCCTCTCTTGTAGAGGATATTATTGATCCAGTCAGATCTCTTTCTGTAGCTAAAAATACTACCCGACCTGTTTGGTTAAGTGTTAAGGTTCCTGCCTGTGCTGTTAAAGGTATTTATAAAGGTTATGTGAAAATCAGGGAAGGAGGAGGGGCGAATACTTATATTTTGCATTATACCGTTAAGGTACTTAATCATATCCTGCCTGCACCCGAACATTGGAAATTCCACCTCGATCTGTGGCAAAACCCTTATTCGGTTTCCCGGGTGTACGGTGTAAAACCCTGGTCAAAGCAACATTTTGACCTCATGCGTCCGTATATGAAAATGCTGGCAAATGCCGGTCAAAAATCAATTACCGCTACACTTATTTATGACCCATGGAATAGTCAAACATATGATATTTATGGATCAATGATAAAATGGACTAAAAACAAAAACGGTTCATGGACTTATGATTATAGCGTTTTTGATAAATGGGTAACTTTTATGATGTCGCTGGGTATTGATAAGTTTATCAACTGTTATAGTATGATTCCCTGGAATTTGAAGTTTTATTATTATGATGAAACGCTGAAAAAGGATACCGCCATCATAGCTAAACCCGGCACACCAGAATATAATGAGCATTGGCGTCCTATGCTATCCGATTTTGCTAACCATCTAAAAAAGAAAGGATGGTTTAAAAAAACAACTATCGCTATGGATGAAAGGCCTTTGGAGGATATGCAAAAAGCGATAGCTTTAATAAAAAGTGCAGATAAAGATTTTAAAATTTCATTGGCAGGTAATTACCATCCTGAAATTGAAAAAGATCTGGTGGATTACAGTGTGGCGTCAAATCAGGTAATAGATAGCGGTGCTATCATATCACGTAAAAGGGCGGGGCTTAACACCACCTATTATACCTGTTGTACAGAGGGGAATCCTAATACGTTTACCTTTTCTGCACCGGCAGAGTCTGTTTGGCTGGGCTGGCATGTAGCTTACAAAGGGTATGATGGCTATTTAAGATGGGCTTACAACTGCTGGACAAAAGATCCTTTACGAGATACACGGTTCGGATCATGGTCATCAGGGGATGCCTACTTAGTTTATCCGGGGCTGCGATCATCTATCCGCTTTGAACGATTGATTGAAGGTATTCAGGATTGTGAAAAAATCAATATACTAAAGGCCGATTTTATAAAAAGAAATCAGCAGGGTAAGTTGCGCGAGCTTGAAAATATTTTAAGCGGTTTTGATATCGGAGGGCTAAGGAATAAAAATGCCGCCGAAATTGTACGCGTTTCCCAAAACAGATTAAACGGCTTATAGGCAATTCAAAAACCTTTTACTTTGCCGCATTTTATTTTCCGGTGACTTTCATTTGACAGTTTTTTTAACTTTATTTACTATTATAAAATTATCCGAAATAACAAATTGGAGGCTTTAACCAAAATACCGGCTGAATTGCAGATGCGATATAAATGGTAACAATTGATGGGCAGGCTAAAGAGGCCTCCCGTACCGGCGTTGATCAGCAATTTGGATGGGAGCGGATTTTAGATTAAAAAACAATAAAAAATACTTTCTTTGACGTTGCCAATTAGTTATAATGCGGAATGAATAGCCCCGAAGTTCAGTTATTGTCTGATGACAGACTTATAGCGTTGATTCAAGAGAATGATATTGTGGCATTTGAGCGCATCTATAATAAATATTGGTCAAAACTTTATCTTTCGGCATACAATATACTCAGGGACCGCCAGGTATCTGAAGATATCACCCAGGAGGTATTGGTAAACCTGTGGATGAAACGGGCTAACCTGCAGCTCACTTCTTTAAACGCCTATTTATATACCGCTGTCCGTTATCAGGTGTTTAATATTATACGTTCCGGCAAAGTAAAAGCAGATCTTTTTAACAGGCTGGAAGAACTTTTTAGCAAAAACGGAGGGGAAGAAATCTTATCTGAAAAAGAAATTAACCGTTTACTGGAGCAGGGGATTGCCGAATTGCCTGAGAAATGCCGGCAGATATTCATTATGAGCCGCAGAGAGCATTTATCAACCAAAGAAATTGCTGAACGACTTGAGATTTCGCCAAAAACGGTTGAAAATCAGTTAACCATAGCGTTAAACCGTCTGCGTAAAACATTGGGCGATTTTGTTTGCGTGGCCGTTATTATGTATTGTGGACGATGGTTTTGAGATTTTTGGCCAATTCCCGGCTCCGTTTACACTCTTCTTTTTAACATACTCCTTTATCTGACTACCCAAATTTCACGATTTGTTAATGGTTAAGAAATATTTGCAATTTCTTTGGGGGTACCCCCGGTGTTGCGTTACTTACATGCAACAACTAACCAATGGACAAAGAACTACTGCTAAACTTAATCAATAAATATCTTTCCAATCAGGCCACCGCCGATGAGGAAAAGCTTTTATTTGACTATTACGATACGCTTCAAAAAAACGAATTGAAATGGGATGAGCTTTTACTGGGAGATGAAACCGTAGCAAAAACGGAGCTTTATAGCAAAATATTACAGGAAATAAAGGCACGGGAATCTGCCCCTAACAGGATTGTTTTTTTGAGGAGTAGGTGGTTTGTAGCAGCATCTGTAGCTTTGTTTCTGGTTGTCTCATCTTTATTGGCTCTTTACTTAAGACATAACAATTCTTCTTTATTAACTAAAAATAACGCTCAGCCCTTTAAGCATACAGTTGCTCCCGGCGGTAACAAGGCATTATTAACTTTAGCTAATGGCTCAAAAATAACCCTTGATGATGCTGCTACAGGTCAGCTGGCCAAACAATCAGGTGTAACTATCACCAAAGCTGCCAACGGTAAATTGATTTATACTATTGAAAAGGCTCCATCAAATTCAACTGGTTTAGTTCAACAGGCTTATAATACCATTGAAACCCCCAGAGGCGGCCAGTACCAGGTTAACCTGCCCGATGGTTCAAAAGTTTGGTTAAATGCAGGTTCTTCGCTCCGTTTTCCAACAAACTTTACAGGGAACATACGCAGTGTTGAATTAGCCGGGGAGGCCTACTTTGAGGTAGCAAAAAACGCCCAAAAGCCATTTAGGGTTGTAAGTAACAACCAGGTGGTAGAAGTTTTAGGTACGCATTTTAACATCAGTTCTTACATCGACGACAGTTCGGTAAAAACTACCTTATTAGAAGGTTCTGTTAAGGTATTATCCACCAAATCAAATCAATCAAAACTGCTGAAACCGGGGCAACAATCAAATATCAATTATTCAGATAATTCAATTGATGTTCAGACAGTTGATACCGAAGAGGTGGTAGCCTGGAAAAATGGTTATTTCCTGTTTGTTGATGAAGACCTGAAAAGCATTATGAGCAAGCTGGCCCGCTGGTATAATGTTGATGTAGAATATACCGGCAATGTAGATAATTTAAGGTTTGGGGGCATGGTGTCGCGCTCAAGAGACTTAGCCCAGGCGTTGAAGATCATAGAACAAACAGGAAACGTTAAAACTAAAATTGAAGGAAGGAGGGTTACCATTATGCCGTGATTTTACCCGCATTGAGGTAGCCTTTAAAATAAGCCGGAAGTGCTGGAACACTTCCGACTAATACGTTAGGGCTTACCATGAAACTAAATTCGTAGTCCAATTACACCTTAAACCCAAACAAGTTCAAATGTATGAAATGTTATGAAATAACATTATATGGGATTCCCTGTATAAAAAATAAAGCTTTGTTGATTATGAAACTATCCATCATCTTGTTGGTAGCAACCATACTTCAGGCGAGTGCTTCAGGTTACGCACAAAAAATTACATTATCAGAAAAAAATGCTCCGCTCGAAAAGGTTCTCAAATCAATAGGAGAACAATCCGGATATGATTTCTTCTATAATTCAAAGGTGATTAAGCAGGCAAACCCGGTAAGTATCAATGTTCTGAATACCGAATTAGAAGAAGTACTAAAGCAAACATTTAAAGGGCAACCGTTTATATATAGTATAAACGAGAAAATTATTATTATTAAACCTAAACCTGTTGAAATACAACCTCAATCAATACCCATTATAAAAGTTTCAGGTGTTGTCACTGATTCAAAGGGTGTTACTTTACCCGGCGCAAGCGTGCGTATCAAGGGGACTGATAAAGGTGTAATAACTGATAGCGAGGGGCGGTTTACCATTGAAGCTAATGATAACAGTACCCTTGTTATTTCATTTGCCGGTTTCATTGCCAAAGAAATTACAGTTACCGGGGCAACATCTTTCCTTACTGTTCAATTACTTGACGATACTAAAGGTATAAATGAAGTAGTGGTAGTAGGCTATGGTAAACAAAAGAAGCTGACCATAACCGGGGCTGTTACAACGGTGAATGTTGCTGATATAACAACTCCAAACCGCTCCCTGTCTAATGCACTGGCAGGTAAGGTAGCCGGGGTTATATCGATGCAAAGAAGCGGGGAGCCGGGTTATGATAACGCGTCATTTACCATCAGGGGCATTGGCACTTTTACAGGTAATTCAAACCCGCTTATTATTATAGATGGCGTACAGCGGGATGATGTAAACAGTACCTATGGAGGAGCTTATAACAACATCGACCCGGAGGATATTCAAAGCATCTCCCTGTTAAAGGATGCATCATCAACTGCTGTATACGGGGCTAAGGGTGCCAACGGCGTTTTGATTATCAATACTAAAAAAGGTGTTGCGGGGAAGCCGAAGATCTCCTTTAAAACGGAAACATCTATGTCGGGCCTTACCCGAACGCCTAAAATGCTTGATGCCGTATCATGGATGAGGCTACATAACGAGGCAACTACAAATGATGGTAATCCGGCTGCATATTCTGAAGAAACTATCCAGAAAACAGCGAGCGGATTGGACCCATACCTTTATCCAAATGTTGACTGGATAAAGTCTGTATATAAGAATTGGGCCCCCGGCTACAATACCAACTTAAATGTTACCGGTGGCGCTTCAACTGTAAGATATTATGTTTCTGCTTCTTTTTATGACCAGGAAGGAAGTTATAAAGTAACCAAACAAAATGGCTACAACCCCAACCTTAACTTTAAGCGTTACGATTTCAGGTCAAATCTCGACATCGATATCACCAAAACTACTTTATTAACCATGAACCTGGATGCAATGCTGGTGAGCAGCCGCTACCCCGGCATCTCGGCAGGAAATATCTGGTATGAATCGTACTTAACCCCACCTAATGCATTCCCGATAAGATATCCCGATGGTAAATGGGCAGGCCCTTACAACAATGGCGGCTCCAACCCGGTAAATGATATCCAAAACTCAGGTTATAACAGT
>NZ_DASVOB010000406.1:0-5193 GCF_036383575.1 Mucilaginibacter sp. | reverse complement strand
GGTTGTCATCCCCCGGATCAAAAGCATGGCTGCACAAGTCCAGCATTTCTTCAACCGCACCTTTGCAAATGAGCAGGTGACGACCGTCCTTTTCTTCCAAAATGACAGACATCCGGCGGCGCTGAAAATCGAAGGGTATTTCGTCAACCTTCTGGTATTGCTCACCCTCGGCAAGGCAGGCATGCTCATCTGCATGTTCCAACACGGCTATATCCAGCAAATTCTTCAAGCCGGTTTGGTGATAGCTATTCAGATAGGCCCATTTCATTACCTCGTTATCTTCTGTCCCGAATACATTGAGGTGCCGCTCCAAAACGATCTTATCCATAGTGAGCGTACCGGTTTTGTCGGTACACAAAATGTTCATCGCACCGATGTTCTGAATCGCGTTCAGGCGTTTGACGATCACTTTGCGTTTGCTCATGTTCCGGGCACCTTTGGCGAGATTAGCAGTTACGATCATCGGCAGCATTTCGGGGGTTAAGCCAACGGCCACAGAGATACCGAACATCAGTGCTTCGAACCAATCACCTTTTGTAACCCCGTTAACGATGAATACCAGGGGCACCATGATCATCATAAAGCGAATGAGCAGCCAGCTTACCTTGTTTACGCCTTTGTCAAAGCTTGTTTCGGCGCGTTTGCCGGAGATGGCTTTCCCGATACTGCCGAAATAGGTATGACTGCCTGTATTTACGATAATTACCGTTGCGGTACCGCTGATCACATTGGTACCCATAAAGCAGATATTATCCAGTTCGAGCAAGCCACCCGTTGCGGCATTTGATACTACGGATTCCTTTTTTTCAACCGGCAGTGATTCGCCGGTGAGCATGGCCTGGCTTACAAACAGGTCTTTTGAGTGCATTAACCTGCAATCGGCAGGGATCATATCGCCTGCACTCAGGTAAACGATATCGCCTGAAACCAGCTCCCTGATATCGATCTCTGCTTTGCCTTCGGGCTGCCGTAAAACGGTAGCGGTTGTTTTTACCATGCTTTTCAGGGCTTCGGCTGCCTTGTTACTGGTGAACTCCTGCCAGAAACGTAGCAATGAGCTCAGGCTTACCATAACAGTAACCACAATGACGGTTTTATAACTTCTATCGGCAGGTGCGGCCATCAGCACATCGGTAACAAATGATACAGCCGCCAACACAAACAGCACAGCGATAAATGGATTAAGAAAAGCCTGGAAAAGTTGCACGTACCAGGCCGGCGCTTTTTGATGCGTAATTTCATTAGCACCAAATTGATGGGTTTTGGTTTCAACCTCGTTCGCATCGAGCCCGATTGAGGAGCTCTGCAGCAGGGTCAAAAAGGCAGCCTGATCTTCGCCCGACACCTGGCGTAATTTATTGGCTGCGGCATCATCAAGCCCGGTTGCGGATTGGTTAATGCTGATTTTGGCTTTAATGTCTTTGAGTGTCATTATTAAAGTGGGTTTAAGATTATAGAAAAAGGGGAGAAGGGAACTAATCAAAAACTACATTCAGTCTTCGATTAATGCTGCCGGCAACTGCACATACAAAGGCAATGCAAAGCTGACGTTACCGTACTGCGAAACGCTTAACTGATGTTTGGAGTTACTACCGGTTTTAAGCCGGGCTTTTGACTGGAAGGTTGGCTGGATAAATTTATCCACGTTTTTTTCTTTACGCATAGCGATAGTGTTGTCCTGCCGGGCAGAACAGCGTAAAGTATTAGGCGGTCCTGCTTAGCGGGAATATTTAATAAATTGATTAATTCTACTCGGACCTGTATCCATTGTCTGTTATGTTGTTTTTGACGTGGGCAAAAGTAAGCTTGCCGGCCGGAAAACGCCGTTAGAAAGCCTTTATAAAAAAATTAGAATTTTATTAGAAGCTATTTAAATTTCGTTTGAGAAATTTTATGTAGAGACGCATCACATGCGTCTCCCATAGGACAAGCTGCTTCGTAATCATTAACCTGAAGAATTTGCATGCGGGAGACGCATGTGATGCGTCCCTACATTTTTAAATTTAAGCAGGCACTTAGAAAAAGCGGGGATTACCGATGCGGAAAACTAATAGTGAATGTGGTGCCTGCTCCGGGAACGGAGCGAACCGCTATGATGCCGTGGTGCAGCTCAACGATCTTTTTAGACAGCGACAGCCCGATACCGTTGCCTTTAGAATGTTCGCTGTTTTCGCCGCGATAAAAGGCAGTAAAGATGCTCTTTTGGTCGGCCTCGCTGATACCGATGCCTTTGTCCTGTACACGAATAATGCTCAGCGTGTCATTGTAGCCAATCGATACCGCGCATTCGTTATCCGACGAAAACTTGCAGCCGTTTTCAATCAGGTTCATTAAAGCCACCCTTAACAGATAGGCGTTACCCATTACGGCTATCTGTTGCTCGTCTTCAATGTCCTTTTCAAAAATCATATTGACTTTGAACGATGGATGATTATGTAAAACGTCCGTTTGAGCGTCCAGCAGCACCTCATCAAGCCGCACCGGCTTAAAGGAGATCTCGGTATGGTCATAATTAGCCTTAGCCAGGTCAAGCAAACTATTGGACAGTCTCACCAGTTTTTGTGCATCACTAATGGCATGGGCTATGGATTCCTTATAAAAAAGATTATCGCGTTCTTTCTCCATTGTTACCTGCAATTCGGTAAGCATAGCCGTTAATGGCGTGCGTAGCTCGTGCGATATATTGGAAACAAATTCCTTTTGCGCGTCAAAAGATTGTTCAAGCCTGTTAAGCATGGCATTGAAAGTAACCGCCAGTTCAGAAATTTCGTCTTTGCCGTTTCCTTCATTCAATCGCAGATCGAGATTGGTGGCCGTAATTTCTTCCACTTTGTCAACCATATCAGAAACCGGCTGCAAGGCTTTACTGGCGAAAAACTGCCCGGCAAAGTAGATAAATATAATAGCGACAAAGAATGTGATGATCAGCGTATATTCCAGATTACGTAATTTATCATATCCCTGCTGATCATTGGCAGCCGCTGTAATAACATATAAATTACCACGATGGGCATACAGAATACCCACCACCTGCAAGCTATCCTGGTAAAACCGGATCTCTTTTTTTGCAACGATCTCATTGATCATCCTGCGTGTCTCTTTTACTTTGTCAATCTCTACGGCATCATGATAAAGTAGGCGGAAGGAAGTGTCATATATGGCTACTTCTTCCTGGAAGAGTGTATTTTCTGCATTGCGGTAGATCAGCTGTAAAACAGAGGGGGTGACTTTGGCGTCAAGCAAGAGGTTTGCCTTGGTGATGGCTGTATGGCGCAACAGGCTATAGTATTCATCTTCCCGGTCATTGGCCAGCGACCAATAAATGATCAGCGAAAAGAACAAAAGCAAGCCGGCAATGCCCGCAGTAAACAATACCGTGAGTCGCTTGCGGATAGTCATTTCTCTTCTCTGAAAATAAATCCCATACCGGGCTTGGTATGGATCAATTTAACGGAATAATCGCGGTCGATCTTCTTACGCAGGTAATTAATGTAAACGTCAATAAAGTTCGTGCCGGTATCAAACGTTGTTTTCCATACTTTCTCGCTGATCTCAGAGCGCGGGAGTACACGATCCCGGTTGCGCATCATATATTCCAGCAGATGGAACTCTTTGGGTGTTAAACTGATTTCGGTTCCGCTCCGGTAAACCGTTTTGGTATGGGTGTTCATCTGAAGATCGGCAATTGTCAGTGAATCTCCAACCGCCGACCGGCTGGCAAATTGCTGTCTTTTGGCCAGGGCCCTTACGCGCACCTCAAGCTCACGAAACTCAAATGGTTTCACCAGGTAATCGTCTGCTCCGGCATCAAAGCCCTCCACTTTGTCGTCGGTAGTACCCAGGGCGGTAAGCATTAATATGGGCACCTCTGGTTTGTAAAGTTTAAGATGCTTACAAAGATCGAGACCATTAATCTTAGGAAGAATAATATCGGTGATGATCACATCATATTTTTCCTGCATTGCCAGTTTTTGCCCCATCTGCCCGTCATAGGCCAGAGTAAGCTGGTAGCCGCTTTCTTCCAGGCCACGTTTGATCACGGTAGCTAAACGGTCGTCGTCTTCTATGAGGAGGATATGGAACATCATACAATTGCCCAAAAGTAAGCAAAGTATCCCTTTGGTTTAAATGAAGTGCTAACAAATGCCGGGAATGAGAAGCCCGGTCGTAATTTCGTGCCGGGCTTCCCACTTTTTATTCTGATAGCAATACCATCTACCCGTGAGATATTGGTGAATTAGCGATCACATTTTCACGCCGGCCATATTGTCGCCGCCGTTCTTAAATATCGCTTCACTATTTAGCAAATAAGCCCCGTTGGTGACTACCACATCACCCGCGTTTAAACCAGAAAGAATAGGCACATAGTTCTGATTGCCATTGCCCTGTTTGATCATCCTGGATGAGAAACTGCCATCTGGATTTTTGATCCATACCAGGCTGCCTTTTCCATCGGTTAAAATAGCTGAAGCCGGCACTGCCAAAGCCTGGTTGCTACCATTGCCAATAGCAATATAAGCCAGCATTCCCGGCCTGATCAAACCTTGCGGATTAGGAACACTGATCCTGATCAGGTTAACTTTGGAGGCATCCGATAACTCGGGATTGATAAATTCAATTTTACCGTTGATAACCTGCCCACCCAAATCAGGAAAGGAAACACTTACCCGGTCATTTTCCTTATGGCTGTTTATTTCGCTGGCATATAATTGAGCTTCTACCCATAAATTATTCAGGGCCTGTGTTTTTAGGATAGACATGCCTTCAGTTACATAATCACCTTCGTGAACAGCTATTTCACTAACAGTTCCGCTAACTTTACTCAATATGGTTGTGGTTGCAGAAACTTTGCCGGAAGCCGCTATGTTTTTAATCTGCGCAGGTGACAGGCCCCAAAGTTGGAGCTTGTTTTCGGCGGCGCTGATTAATTGCTGATAATCCACATCTGGATTATGCAGTACCTTTTGTTGTTGTTTAGCCAGCAAATATTCCTTTTCCGCTTCCTGCAGATCTTCGCTATAGATGGAATAAACAGGCTGCCCTATGGCGATTTTTTCGCCGGTAGTTCTTACAAATAATTGCTGGATCCTGCCCGCTAACCTTGCGCTTAACTCTTCAGAGCGATTATCATCGGTGGTGACGGTTCCGGTCAGAGTTTTTTCAGTGCCGGTGTTCTCCTCCCTTACGGTGTCA
>NZ_DASVOB010000405.1:0-6520 GCF_036383575.1 Mucilaginibacter sp. | reverse complement strand
CGATAGAATCTATCAAGCCCCGAACACTAAACGGTGAGTGTACTATCCGCATCATGCCTGCTTCAATTTTCGACAGATCGAGGATATCGTTAATGATAGCCAGCAGATTCTCTCCCGCTTTCTGGATCGAACCGACGAACTCACCTGCTTCCGCATCAATTTTACGGCGTTTAAGCAGGTTGGTAAAACCCAGTATGGAGTTAAGCGGCGTACGGATCTCGTGGCTCATATTGGCCAGGAAGTTTTCTTTAATGAGCAATGCTTCACGTGCGGTCTTTTCCGATTCGTTAAGCCTGTGGATCAGCCTGTTTTGCTGCCTAAACTGGTTAACGATAAACCAGCACAAAGTACCGCCACTTAAAAACATGAATACCATGAGGATATTGCCATACATACGTGCTTTGCTACTATTATCAATAACAGCCTCACTTAAGTCATCCATCATTTTTTGACGGTTGTCATAAATTTTGTGAGTAACATCAGTGATCTCGTTAGAGATACGGCGTGCGCCCGGGTTGGCAATAAAACTGGTATCGTTCATGTTACCTGTTTTATAGTAATGCTTCAGCAAATCGTTTTTGATCCGCACTTTTTCGTCGGCCAAAATATTAAGCCTGTCAAGGTATTGTTTAACCTTTGGATTATGGTTACCTCCGCGAAGCGAATCCAGGTAATCTTTAACAGACTGGATCTTGGCGTCAACACCCTCCAGGTGCGAGATATCATCAGTAGCTATAGCAGCCCTGATACGGGCCTCAACCCCTAACAGGTCACGGTCCACTTCACGGAGGTGGTTACTGGTATGCAATTCGCGCAGCAGGCTCTCGTTGCCTTTACGCATCGACTGCATATTTTGTGAAAAATTATATTGAATAACCAGCAACAAAATAGTACCTGCAACAAATGATGCCAGTATGAGGTATGCAAATTTTTTATTAGCCATTACTGATGACGCTGAACGCATTGGTGATAAGTAAATATGCAGGTGATAAATTTATTTTAATTACACAAATCGTTCAACAAGGCCAAACTATCGTTAAACTGCACCAGCCTGTCGATGGCTAAAAAACGTTCATACGACTGTTCAGTGTTTTGCGATAGGCATCGGCAACGGGCAAAAACTTACCAGCAATTACCAAGCCTCCATCCTGAAGGGTATCAATTTTATCAAGCGCGATAATGTAAGAGCGGTGTACCCTGACAAATTTAGAGGAAGGCAGTTTTTCTTCGGCCGATTTTAGCGTGCCATGTATGGCGTATTCTTTTTTGGGGGTATAAAATTTAACGTAATCGCCCATGGCTTCGGCATACAAAATGTCATCGAGCCTCAGTTTGCGGGTGAGGTTTGAATCGCGTACAAAAATAAACTCGTCGTTCTTCAACTGCACCTCTTCTTTGCGGTTATCAAGTACTTCGCGGGCTTTGTTCACGGCCTGTAAAAACCGGCCGGGGGTAACGGGTTTAACCAAATAATCGGCTACGTTAAGTTCAAACGCTTCAACAGCGTATTCTTTTTTTGAAGTAGTAAAAATTACAACTATATTCTTGTTTTTAAGATTGCGGGTAAGTTCCAAACCGTCCATTCCGGGCATTTCAATGTCAAGGAACAGGAGGTCGACGTTTTGGTTCTGGAGATGATTATAGGCTTCCATTGCGGTACAGTACTCGCAAATAACATCCAGGTCATTTACCTGGCTGGCCAAATGGCTTAATGTAGCGCGGGCAATGGGATTATCATCAACAATTAAACTGGTCATGAGCAGGCTTGAATAATATTGCTAAGATAATCATTTTGCTTTTGGCTCATGGTCTCCCGTTTGCATCCGGAAGACCATTTGAGCCGAAAAAGCGGTTATTTAAACGGGGGAATTATTTTATCTGAAATGTGACCTCAGCATCCAGGCCATGCCTTCGTGCGTTTCCATCAAACCGGTAATAAAGTCGCTGGTACCTGCGTCATTGTATTTACTAACAAAAGGATCGATATTACCGCGGATAAATTCGATGATGCTTTCATGGTCTTCAAGCAGTTCTTTCAAAAAGCCCAGGCTGTCATTTTTATGATCGAGTTTTTCGGTTAAATGGGTAAGTTGTAACAGTTGGGTTAAAGTAGCCGGAGCATAATGGCCTATTTTGCGAATGCGCTCGGCAACGCTGTCCATTATTTCATCAAGCTCGTTGTATTGCTGTTCAAAAAACACATGCATGGAGTGAAAGTCGGGGCCTTCAATGTTCCAATGGGCATTACGGGTTTTGGTGTACAATACAAATTCATCAGCAAGTAATTTGGCTAACTGATCTGAAACGGCCTGACGGTCTGCTTCGTTAATTCCGATGTTTGTTTTCATGATATTATGTTTTTGTGTGATTGTTTCATTCCGGGCATTATAACTTATTCATATTTTGATGGATGCGTATAACTGCTGAAAAGCCTTTTCACAGGGCAATATAGCGTAAAAGCTGTTACCTCAAAGTAAAAAATCAGGGGTGCTATGATGATCATGGTATGCGTATGACAATTCCAGTCAATAGATGACAGTACAGGCATGGTAAACACCAACGCCCCGCGAATTACGGCCTCTGTAGTGCTCAGATTTTCGGGAGCATCATCCGGGAAAAATCGCTTCAGGAAATTATCTAAACCGGGTTTTGACTGTTTTACCTCCTGCTGAACGGGTACTTTTGGCAACTCAATATTTACTTCACGGATCCGTTTTTTAGCGGAATCTCTTGGGTCGGGTGGCAATTGCAATGTTTTCATGGCACAGCTTTTAAGGTTATGACATAAAATTAGCAGCCCGGCGTTTAATGCCTGTATCAAATTCGTTGAGCGGGCAAAAGCAATCGTTAAACGGTATTTTTATACGGATGATGTTTAAACTCCTATTAATTCCGGATCATTTCAATATGATCGATACCGTCTTCATCATAAATTTCGCCCTCCATTTTAAAGCCCAGCTGCTCATAAAACTTAACAGCATAATATTGCGCGCCTATCCTGATGGGCACATCGCCATAGATATTTTTGGTTTGATCGATGGCGGCCTGTGTTAAGATTTTACCTGCCCCTGTACCGCGCACCTTTTTACTGCTTACTATACGCCCTATTGATGCTTCGGCATATGATTTACCTGCGGGAACTATGCGGGCATAAGCCACCAGTTCCTGCTCATCATCAAATAACAGCAGGTGATGACAGGCATAATCCTTATCATCAGCATCTAAAAACACACAGTTTTGCTCAACCACAAACACTTCGCTCCGGAGCTTTAATAATTGGTATAGCTCAGTAACTGTTAAATCATGGAATGCTTTGCAAATTTGGGTGTAGTTCATGAGGTTCGATTCTTCTCTCGCAAAGGCGCTAAGATGCAATTTTGCTTGTGGTAGCTAAAGTAATTATTTCTGTTAATATGAGGTAGCATTACCGGTCACTAAAAAGCCGGATCCCGAAACAAGTTCGGGATCCGGCAGGATAATCTATCCTCGAACGCCCCACCCTGAAATAGCTATACAGATTTGTGAGTAAATCTTGTAAATATTATATTGATCACTGTTTAACCAGCTTATAAATATCCAACATCCCATTGCTATAAGTTTTGGTGATTGTTATCGCATTGCCTGATGTGTTGATGTCATAATCACCGTTCAGGATCAATGACCAATCAAATTCTGCTGTCCAGGCCGATTCATTTTTAAACGAGATCTTATTGCCGTTTATATTATACGAACCATTGTTAAGGGCTGGATACTTGACTACTTGAGACTCGCCGTTCCATGTACCGGCAGAAAAGCTGAGACTTACGTTTGATACAGCGCCGGTGCCCGAAACTTTCCGCTGAAAAGTACCTGTATAGGTTCCGTTAAGTTTGATTACCTGGCTATTATCATTCTTTTTGCAGGAGGTTATTGCGATAGCCCATATTAAAACAAAGGCGAATATTTGCTTCATAACTATTAGGTTTTTAAGCCATTACGGATAACCATCAATTAACGCTACAAAATCATCAAAAAGCCCCCAATAATATACTAATGGCTTTTTTTCAACAAAATATTAATCCATAAAATCAATAAATTATTTTCGCAGCCTGATAATTAAAATTCTATTGCCCAACATGTCTGCATCTCATTCCCTGTCGCCGGTACAGGCCGATCTTGTACGAATTGTTTCAAAATATGTGCTGCTTGAAGAAAGCCGGAGAAATTTAAAAGGCCGCTGTCCCTTTCATAAAGATCAGGCCACATCATTAATGGTATCGCCCGAAAAAAACATCTTTCAATGCTTTGGCTGCGGCAAAGGCGGCGGCCCGGTTGAGTTTGTAATGGCCATTGAGCACAAAACCCGCGAAGAAGCTATTCAAATGATAACTGCAAGCCACTAAGCGCTTACAAAAAAGCGGACCAGTTTACCCGGTCCGCCTTTTTATGTGATAATGGTAGAGCTAAAACTATAAACTCTAATACAACTTTTTAACTGCCTTCATCCACTCACGGGCAATAAGTTCATGCCCGGCGGGCATCGGGTGAACGCCATCCCAGATCCAGTGATCGGCCTTTGCCTTTTGCAATGCTTTATTAAAAACCTCCTGCAAAGGCACATAAATAGCATTAAACTTTAGGGCAAGCGTCCTAACCACTACCTGTCGTTTTTGAACTTCAGCTGCCCATAGTTCAGGATTCTGGCTTACCATACCCAGGGGTAAAATAAAAGGCTCCAGCAAAATCAGTTTAACATTGGGTAAAGCGGCAATAGTTTGGGTTAACAACTGCTCGTAAGCATTGCTAAAATCTTCCGCGGTGGCTTTAGCGCCCTGCATTATTATTCTATGTACATCGTTAATACCGATCAGTATGCTTAACACATCGGGCTTAATATCAAGAGTATCTTTCTGCCAACGCGCTGCAAGATCATTTACGGTATTGCCGCTAATACCCCGGTTAAAAAACTGATAATCCCTGCCGGGGTAATCAAAATTGATACGGGCGGTGATCAGGTAAGCATAGCCCTGCCCGTAAACGTGGTTCCAGTCTTTATCAAAGCTGCGACCGCCATCGGTTATCGAATCGCCCTGGAAGAGGAATGTTTTACCCACACTATCATCAGGCAAATAGTGATCATCTTTCGCTGAAGCTGATACTAATCCGGGCGTAGCTATTGCCGCTGCGCCAGCCAATGAGGCTTTCTTTAAAAAATCTCTTCTGCTGTTGCTCATAAGCTGCTTACTAATTGATATGTTTTGCCTTTTTGAGTATTTATTACCAACTCGTACCCTTCTTTCACTTTAACGGGTGAGGCATTTAAACCTTTAACAGTCAATTTTGATTTGGAGATGATATGGCAGGTACCACCTGTTTTTGATAAGATTTCGGCGTTTGCAACCTTGCCCGCGGACCATTTCATATTTACTACAAAAGCTCCTCTCGCCACAAGGCCTTTTACTTCACCATTAGCCCAGGCGTCAGGCAGGGCTGGTAACAGGTGTACATCACCATTTTGGCTTTGCAACAACATTTCGGCCAGACCGGAAGTACCACCAAAGTTCCCGTCAATCTGGAATGGCGGGTGCGCATCAAACATATTTGGATAAAGTCCGCCGCCCTCGCTGTAATTGTAACCGCTTTCACCGGTTAAGCGCAGCAGGTCGCGGTATAATTTATAGGCATGGTTGCCATCTTGTAGCCTTGCCCAAAGGTTTACCTTCCAGGCCAGGCTCCAGCCGGTGCTTTCATCCCCGCGTAACTCTAACGATCGTTTTGCTGCTGCCGCTAATTCCGGGTTTGCGGCTATTGAAATTTCATTGGCCGGGTAAACAGAATACAAGTGTGACACATGGCGATGATGCGGATCGGACGATTCCTGGTCTTTATACCATTCCTGTAGCTGGCCTTTCGAGCCAATTTGATACGGGATCAACTTAGCTTTTTTGGCGATAAGTGAATCCCTGAAAGCGGCGTCAACGCCCAATACTTTACTTGCAGCAATGAGGTTATCAAACAGATCGCGGATGATGCCCATATCCATTGTGGTAGATACAGAAACATTACTCGTTTTTCCGGGGGCATAAATAAAATCATTTTCGGGCGACATGGACGGCGCGGTTACTAAATGGCCCTGGCCATCAGGTACCAGCCAATCAAAAGTAAATTCGGCTGCACCTTTCATTAAAGGATAAGCTGTATTTTTCAGAAATTCTTTATCACCGGTGTATAAATAGTGTTCCCAAAGATGACGGGTAAGCCAATCGCCCCCCATTGGCCAGTTAGCCCAGGCAGGATCACCATAACCAAGATCACCTACCGGATTGGCCAATGCCCAAAGATCCGTATTGTGGTGCGTTACCCAACCGTTAGCGTGATAAAAATCTTTGGCCACTTCGGTTCCGGTTTCAGATAATCCTTTGATCAGGTCAAATAATGGCTGATGCATTTCAGAAAGGTTGCAATCCTCGGCCATCCAGTAATTCATTTGCATATTGATGTTGCTGGTATAATTGGAACTCCACGGAGCACGTAACTCCTT
>NZ_DASVOB010000404.1:0-14005 GCF_036383575.1 Mucilaginibacter sp. | reverse complement strand
TATAGCTACGATACCGTAGGGCATGTATTGCACCTGTATGTGAACGGCACCAAAGTGTTTTTAAAAGGCGGTAATTGGGGCATGGCCGAATACATGCTGCGCTGCCGGGGAGACGAGTACGATACCAAAGTACGCCTGCATAAGGAGATGAACTTTAACATCGTCCGCAATTGGATAGGCTCGACTACTGATGAAGAGTTTTATAATGCCTGCGATAAATACGGTATCATGATTTGGGATGATTTTTGGCTTAACTCTATCCCAAACCTGCCCAATGATGTGAATACCTTTAACGCCAATGCCATCGAAAAAATAAAACGGTTCAGGAACCACCCTTCAATTGCCATATGGTGCGGTGATAATGAGGGTGAGCCTTTACCGCCACTCAATAACTGGCTCAAAGAGGATATCAGCGCTTATGATGGTAACGACAGGTATTATCAGCCCAATTCGCATGCCGGCAACCTAACAGGCAGCGGGCCGTGGACAAATTTTGACCCACGCTGGTATTTCAGTCGTTTTCCAAATGGCTTTGGAGGTAACCAGGGCTGGGGCCTACGCAGCGAGATAGGTACAGCAGTGTTTACCAATTTCGACAGCTTTAAAAAATTCATACCAAAGGATAAATGGTGGCCGCGAAATGAAATGTGGAACCTGCACTTCTTTGGGCCATCTGCTGGCAATGCAGGCCCAGATAGATATGATGACGGTATTAAAAACCGCTATGGTGCTGCTTCGGGCATTGAGGATTATTGTCGTAAGGCTCAGCTGCTAAACATTGAAACTAACAAAGCTATGTATGAGGGTTGGGAAGATAATATTTGGGAAGATGCATCGGGCATCATGACCTGGATGAGCCAGTCGGCCTATCCGTCATTGGTGTGGCAAACCTATGATTACTATTATGACCTTACCGGGGCCTACTGGGGCGCAAAAAAAGCATGTGAGCCACTTCACATTCAATGGAACCCGGTAAATAATGCCATTAAAGTGATCAATACTACACGTAATGATGAAAACGGCCTTAAGGCATACGCCGATGTTTACAACAGTGATGGGCAGATAGTAAAACAATACAGCCTGTCAAAAGCCATTGATGCGCCATCGAATACATCCTTAAACTGTTTTACCATGCCATTTGCCGATAATCGCGAAAACCTGGCGCTGAATAAACCTGCTTTCGCATCGTCAACCACTATGGGTGAAGCCGGCTCTGTAACAGATGGTAGTTCGGGGAGTCGTTGGGCCAGTAACTCCAATGATGCAGAATGGATCTATGTTGACCTGGGAAAGACGCAGGAAGTGAATGGCGTAAAATTAAATTGGGAAGAAGCCTATGGTAAAGCTTTCAAGATACAGGTATCCGATGATGCCAATAGCTGGAGGGATGTTTACGAAAGCGGCGATGGTCATGTTGGCGTGCAACAGATCACATTTGATGAGGTGAAAGGCCGCTACGTGCGTATGTATGGGCAGCAGCGCGGTTCGGGCTGGGGCTATTCGCTTTGGGATTTTGAGGTATATGGCGGCGCGCCAAAAAGCAACGGACTTACTGATGTCCATTTTATTAAGCTGAAACTGATAGATAAAAATGGAAAACTGGTGTCGGATAATTTTTACTGGCGAGGCAATAAACGGACTGATTTTACTGCGCTTAACCAACTGTCAAAAGTCAACCTGAAAGTATCGTCGACTGTAAAACAAATTGATGGCAAGTATTATGTGGATGCTAAGATCACTAATCCGTCCTCATCAATGGCGGCTGCTTTTGCAATTCGTGTGCAGGCTATAAAAGCGAGTACTGGTGAACAGATCCTACCGGCCATCATGAACGATAACTATTTTTCGCTAATGAAAGGCGAATCAAAAGATATCAGGATAGAATTTGATGCAGCGTTGCTGGGTAAGGATCAGATTAAGCTATTGGTTGAACCTTACAATAACCCTGTAAAAATAGAATAATTACTGTTTAGACAGGCCGTTAGCTATTTTGAGTTTGACTTTTAAGGTAACATTATTTAATTATCTTTATGGCCTACCTATATTTTATGCCATTAAATACTGATTATCAAATAATTGATAAACCCGGAATGGGTTCGCAGCAAATTGTTATTGATGTCAATCGTTCAAAGGAACCGCCCAAAAAACTATTTCATTATATCCCGGGTTTAGACAATATAAGGGGACTTGCCGTATTGTTTGTTTTACTCACCCACATGAGCTATGGTATCATTAAAGGCGGGTTAGTGGGGGTTGAGCTTTTTTTTGTATTAAGCGGATTTATAATAACGTCTTTATTACAAGCTGAGTCATCTGCCCACGGTAAAATATCAATCTGGCGTTTTTACCTTCGCCGGGCTTTGAGGCTTTTTCCTCCTTTATTAATTTGCATAATATTAGCCAATGTCTTTTGGTCATACATCGAGGTTAATAATCCCGTAGCTAATCAATCATTAGCTACGATAGCGGGTTTGTTTTATTTTATCAATCTGCTACCTGAACAAGTTTCCGGACACCTGGTGCATCTTTGGTCTTTATCTGTTGAAGAACACTTTTATCTTTTTTGGCCGTTAGTAACTTCCTTCTTTTTATTCAAATTTTCGCGGCGAAATCAGATAAAAGTCCTGTTAACATTGATATTAATTGCATCCATATATCGATTTTGGCAAGGGCATTTTGAAACTTCATTTTACGGCGGCTTGCTGATCATTGATCCAATGCGTTTTACCCTTTGTAGTGTTGATAGTATTTTAACAGGAGCACTTTTGGCGGTTGCGATGTCAACAACCAGGTTTAAAAACTTTTTGTTGGGCAATAAACTCCGAAACTGGTTAATTGCCGGTTGCGCTGTTGTTTTTAGTTGTTGCCTGGCAGTTTTGACTGCCGGTTCTATTTTTCGTAACGGCGGATTTTTATTGTTAGATGTTTTTTGTGCAGGAGCAATATTTATAGCAATAAAAAGTCCGAAGCATTTTTTATTCTCCAATAAGATACTTAAGTGGCTTGGAACAAGATCGTACGGGATTTATGTCTACCACTACGTTATTTTTGCTGTATTTGAAAATTTCAGGGCTCACAGCAGTGTTGGGAATTTCATTGTCATATCGCTGCTCCGCGTCGGCGTTTCTTTGCTGTTTGCCGAATTATCTTTCAGATACGTTGAAAGGCCATTATTGAAATTCAAAAACACGTGGAATTTACAAAGATGATCGTGGCGTAATTATAAATAACCTTAGTATAAAAAATTAATAATAAGCCTTGGGTACATTGAAGTTTTAAACTAATTTACCTGTCCAATTAACACACAAACCTGCACAATGGATACCAAACCGAAATTTACCGAACGCAAGTTCCTCGTTGTCCTCATTTTCGTAACCTCGTTATTTATGCTCTGGGGCATAGCCATGACCCTTGGAGATACACTAAACAAGCATTTTCAAAATGTTTTGCACGTTTCAAAATCTCGCTCGGCCTATGTCCAATTATCATTATTTGGTGCTTACGCCGTAATGGGCATTCCGGCGGGCATGTTCATGAAAAAATTTGGTTATAAAAACGGCGTGCTTTTAGGCCTCGGGCTTTATGCTGCAGGGGCATTTCTGTTTGTTCCGGCGGCTGATGCTAAATCGTTTGAGTTCTTTAGAGTTGCACTTTTTATCCTGGCCTGCGGTCTGGCCACACTTGAAACTGTTGCACACCCCTTTGTTGCTTCTCTTGGTGATCAGCGTACCAGCGACCAGCGTATTAACTTTTCGCAAGCCTTTAACGGCGTGGGCGGCGTTATTGGCCCGCTGTTGGGTAGCTATTTTGTTTTGAAAGGAGGCCAGGAGCATTCTAACGACCTGATATCGGTAAAACACTTGTATATCGTAATAGGAGCAGTGATAGCATTGGTAGGTGTTGCATTTTCATTTTTAAAAGTACCTCCGTTGCAGGATCCGCATGTTGTGGCTACGGATTCATATGCCGTTGCGGGCGAAGGACATATCCAGGAAAGCCTGTTCAGGAAAAAGCATTTTGTTTTTGCTGCAATAGCTCAGTTGTTTAACGTGGCAGCACAAGGGGGCACCTGGGCGTTTTTTATTAATTATGGTCATGAGATCATGCATCTGACCGACGAACACGCGGGCTATTATTTTTCATTAAGCATGGTGATGATGATGGCAGGCAGGTTTATAGGCACTTTCCTGATGCGCTATATAGCCCCCAATAAATTGCTGGCGATATTTGCTTTGGGCAATATCCTCATGTGCATTATCGTGGCGCAGGGTTTTGGTGTAGTATCATTTGTGGCACTGTTGTTTATTAACTTTTTCTTCAGTATCATGTTCCCAACTATATTCAGTCTTGGGTTGAAAAATTTAGGCGCACAAACTCAAAATGCATCATCATTTATTGTGATGGGTGTTGTTGGCGGAGGATTGTTTCCGCCGATTATGGGCCTGATTGCCAACCATAATGTGGCCACAGCTTATTATCTGCCTATCATTTGTTATACAGTGATATTTTTATTCGGCATCAGTTATCCTAAGCTTAATAAACAAGGAATATAATGAAAGTAGCTTAATCGATTTATTTTTATATTTTGGCCAATAATAGCTCAATAATCTATGGTTATTGAGCTATTATATTTTATATTTGATTTTAGCCAATTGTAAGCCATTGAAAAAACTATCGATTGTTGATATCGCCAATGAATTAAAGGTTTCTAAAACTACGGTATCATTTATACTGAACGGGCGCGCGAAGGAAAAACGGATAGGTGAGGACCTTGTTGAGCGTGTTACCAAATACGTTGAAGAAGTGGGCTATAAACCTAACTCGCTTGCCAAAAGCCTGCGTACGGGCAAGTCGAATACTATTGGCCTGATGGTTGAAGATATCTCAAACCCATTTTTTGCCAGCATAGCCAGACTTATCGAAGACAGGGCCTATAAAAACGGTTACAAAATACTTTATTGCAGTACCGATAACGATACGCAAAAAACAAAGGAATTGATCAATATGTTCCGTGACAGGCATGTTGACGGTTATATCATCGCTCCGCCCGAAGGTATAGAGGATGATGTAGAGCAGCTACTTAAGGATGGTTTGCCTGTGGTGATGTTCGACAGGCATTTACCGAAAGTAAATACCGATTATGTAGAGGTGGATAATCTTTTCAGTACTTATAACGCCACAAGACATTTAATACAGCAGGGTTATAAAAACATTGCTTTTGTTACGTTCGCTTCCTCGCAAACACAAATGCTGGCCCGGGTACAGGGCTATAAGGATGCGCTGAAGGAAAGCCGTTTCACACCTGTGGTTAAGGAAGTTGTTTTTAATCAGGATGAGGAAATGATCATCAAACCGATGACTGCCTTTTTTAAAAAGTATAAGGACCTTGACGCGGTAGTGTTTGGCACCAACCATGTAGGTACCTGTGGGCTAAAAGTATTTAATGCTTTGGGTATCAAGGTTCCCGAAAACATGGCTGTTATCTCGTTTGATGATTATGATGTTTTTAAACTGTACTCGCCGCCTGTTACCGCGATAGCTCAGCCTGTTGATGAAATTGCTGACAATGTAATTACAGTATTGCTCAAAAAATTGAACTCAAAGGGCGGAAGTACCGCTTCGCATTCTGTGATCCTTAAAACCAACCTCCAGATCAGAGGCTCATCCTCGGGTTCCAAGGTTGATTAAATCTAAAAGAGCTATATATTAGCGGATACGAGTGATGTACTTGTAATGAAAGTATATTTCGCAGGTACCCATACTTTCTTATCTTTAAAAAACAATTTAATGTTATGACACGAGCTTATATTATAAAAAATAAAGCGAGAATGGTATTGGCATTAGCTGTGCTTACCGCTATGCTTTTACTGGCCAACTGGAATGGTCGTGATAATGTAAAGGAACTGGATAAAACGTTAACGTCCATTATGAACGACCGTTTGCTGCCGGCAACCTTCGTGCACGAAATAAGCAACAGGCTTTATGAAAATAAACTGGCGACTGCTTCCGGCACGGATAGCAGGGTTACGATCAATAGTAATTATGCTGCGATAGAAGTACTGGCAAAAAAATACGAGGCTACACAATTAACGCGCGAGGAATCAGCAAAATGGAAAGCCTTTCGTACCCAATTGCGCAACCTGCAGAAACAGGAAACAGATAAAAATAACGCAGAATTTGTTTTCGCACAGGCCTTGAAATCGCTTGATCAATTGATAGCGATACAGGTTGGAGAAAGCAACCGCCTGTTGCAAAGTGGACAAAGGAACGTTAGTTCAAGCATTCTGACAGCTAATTTCGGCGCTGTTATTTGCGTTGTATTGGGGCTGTTTATTATGGTGTTATTAAGCGCGAGGGAACAAATGATCTTAAGGCATGACGAACGTCACTTGCTTAATTAAAAGGACTTTTATAGCCGGGCTGATTTTTGCCCAATGAATCATTCATATATCCAGTGCTGTTTTGGAGGATAATATTAAAACTAATCCATAAAGTATTGTTCAAGTGAACTTACGACTTTATATTTGTTTAAACCTGCCAATTACATCTATGAAAAAAACAATCCTGCTCCTGCTATCATTTTATTTTATCAGCAGGGGAGTAGCTCAAAACGCTGTTCAACCACTTATCATACAAGGAAAACTTACCAATTCGGCCGAAAAGACGTTAAAGATCTTTTTTGAGGATGCCAACGGTAAATTTGTTTTGGATACCATCAGGCTTAATGATTCGGGCGAATTTTATCTAAAAACATACAAAATATCCAGGCCTCAACGTACCAGCATTCAGCAAAACAATACTCAAATCAACCGTATCTATGTAGCTCCGGGATATGATCTTCATATAACCGGTGATGCAAGCGATTATAACACCCTGTCAAAAACTAAGAAAATTAGTGGCATTGGTGCCGAAAGCAATCAATACCGGGTAAAATCGGATTCGATCCTTGTAGCCCGGAACGACAAGACAGCATGGTATGAACTCAAAACTGACGAACTAATCCCATTCCTTAAAAAAAGCAAAGCATTAGAAGATTCGTTGCTGAATGTAGTGTTTAGCAAACCGGCAAAACAGGACAAATATTTCAATACGTTTAAGAAAATGATTGACCTGGATAACCAAAGCTTAAACTTTTATATGCTTCTCCAGCATCTTGAAATGAGTAAATATAACGCGACTCAAATGCGGGAACTGGTAGCTAAAAGTACACCTTCGGCCTTTTCAAAAGGGATATCACACGACGAATATTTAGTATCAGAAGATTATGAATCATGGGTACTTCCGCTTTATTATGCCTATGAACAAAAGTTGGATCTACTGCGCGATTCTGCATCGGTAAAGCAGACCGGTTATGCGCTTGAAAAAATAAAGCAGCTTTTTACCGGAAAAGTCAGGGACTATTACCTGAACCGACACGTTGAAAAAAGAATTGGTAGCGCTAATTCTATTGAGCAATTAAATACCGCCCAAAAAGAAATGCAGGTATTTATTGGTGCTATTAGCAATGCTGCTTTAAAAAAGAACCTCACCAATGGTTTTCTGGAGAAGAAGCAACTACTAATGCAGGTGCAAATTGGTAAACCTGCTCCGGCTTTTACTTTGACTAATGATCATGGAAAGGTTTTTAGCCTGGCCGATTTTAAAGGGAAAGTTATCTATATCGATCTTTGGGCAAGCTGGTGCGGGCCATGCCGCCAGGAAATGCCTTCATTTAAAAAGCTAAGCGATAAATTTAAAACTAACCAGCAGATTGCTTTTATCAGCATTGCCGTGCACGATGGAGAAAAGGAGTGGCGAAACGCGCTCAAAGAAGAAAAGCCGGATTGGTTGCAACTTTACGATAAAGATGGTGCTGTTGCACAATCCTATATTGCCTATGCCATTCCAAAATATATCCTGATTGATAAAGAAGGCAAAATGCTCAGCTTTGATGCTCCTGGTCCCGGGAATGCACAGGCCGAACAATTGATCAATGAAGCTATCGCGAAACCTTAGTTTAGATTCAAGCTTTTTCCGTAGCGTACGATGCCAGTTCGGCTTTCAGGCTTTTGATCATGATTTGCATAGGTTTTGTGCTGTTCAGTACCCTGCAAAGTGCATTTCCTCCTTCTATCGAAAGCATCATTTTTGTTGCAAATTCAGTAGGGTCTATCGCGGTTGAGAGTTCTCCCGTGTCAATGCCTTCTTTGATAACATTGGTGTAGGTTGTTATAGCAGTATCAACCATGTCCTTTATTTTTTTTTTAATAGCAGGGTTGGTGTCGTCTGTCTCTGTCGAAAAATTAACTATCGGGCATCCTCCTTCAATATAGCTTTTCAGTGGGTTTTTGCTGTTATCCAAAACTGCATTGATCCTCGCTATAGCGGTTTTGTGTTTACTTATTGTATTATTTCTTCTGTCGTTAAGTTTTCCTAAAAGGTAGTCAACAGATGCCTGGGCAAGTTCGTCCTTACTTTCAAAATGACCATAAAAACAGCCCTTGCTGGTATTGGCTACTTCAAGCACCTCATCAACCGAAGTGCCGGCAATTCCCTTTTCGTTAAATAGGATGGCAGCCTGTTCAATGATGAATTGCCTTTTTTGCTCGCCTTTGTTCATTTTCAATTATTTAATATGTAAATATAGACTAAATGGTTTAAAAAAGTATAACGGGTTAATGGCGTGTGGAAATGAAGTCGGTTTTTGGTAATTATAAAATGTTTGATAATCAATGGTTTACTTGTATTTTTCTTTTTAAATATATAGCTGCTGCCCGATTTTTTTACATTGATTTTATTAATCAGACGCTTTAAATATACAATTGACATAACAATGTAATTATGATTAAAAGTAGACTAAATGGTTTTATTTAATAAACTGTTTAGTCTACTTTTGTTTATCGATAAGATAGGTATACAATCAATACCGTATTTGAGGTCTGTTAATTTTCAACATTAAATTATGAAACTTATAAAAGAACATCACAGAGGCATTAGCACGGTTTTAGCATTTGCGCTGATCCCGCTTTCGGGTTTTGCAACTGATATTTATATTCCATCGCTGCCTTCAATGGCCAGGGAACTGGCGGTTAATAATTCGGAGGTACAACTTTCGCTGATTGCTTTTATGATCAGTTCGGGTGTTAGTCAGCTGTTTGTTGGCAGTTTGCTTGATAGCTTTGGCCGTTACCGTATCGGTACAATCTCTTTACTGGTTTTTGCTTTGGCAAGTTTTAGCATAGCTATTTGTCACAACATTGAGCTTATTTATGCTATGCGTGTTTTGCAAGGTATCACCGTAGCCCTTATTGTAGTAGGGAAGAGGGCATACTTTGTAGATATGTATTCGGGCGAGCAACTTAAGCACTATACCAGCCTTTTTTCTATTATCTGGGCAACTGCACCTATCGTTGCTCCCTTTATCGGGGGCTATCTTGAAGCAGCTTTTGGATGGGAGTCAAATTTTCTTTTCCTGGGGATAGCAACACTGTCGCTCCTGGTTTTAGAATTGGTTTACGGCGGCGAATCGCTTAAGAATTATCATCCGTTTAAGGCAAAAAGTATTCTGCAAGTTTACTTGGCAACCATTAAAACCCGCGATTTCTCTTTGGGCCTGATCCTCATTTCCTTAAGTTATGCCATGCTGGTGGTTTACGGAATGAGCAGTCCTTTCATTATTGAACATGTATTTCATTTTTCGCCGGTGGTAACTGGTTATTGTTCGCTGCTTTCAGGAGTATCACTCATGGCGGGTGGTATTATTTCCAAAACCCTGATCAAAAAACCGCTCATCCAAAAAGTATCGGTTGCGCTTGCTTTACAATTGAGCTTTGCCGCTTTAATGGTATCTACAGCAGGTATTAAAACAAATTTGTTTACACTAATGGCCTTTACTGCTTTAGTACACTTGTTATCGGGCTTTATCTTCAATAATATATTTGCGTACTGTTTGGGTCGGTTCTCAAAAAATGCCGGTATTGCAAGCGGTGTAACAGGTGGTTCTTTGTATATCGTTACATCCTTTTTTAGTTACGGAATTGTGAACCTTATGGCTATCAGGAATCAGCAATTATTAGGAACAGCTTACTTATCGTTCGCGATATTGGCAGTTGTTACTTTGGTGCTTTTCATCAAAGCAAGGGCCTTGCACCAAAAGCAACAGGAGGCGGCGGTTATTTTAACCGCCGAGGTTGCTGTATAAACAGAAAGTATCGATTTAATCGGAAAATACAAAACCGATACCCTAATTGAACATCAATGATCAATTAGGGTATCGGTTTTTTTATATTGGATGTTTTATTATTCAGTTATTTTAAGACATATTGGCCAGGATCTCGCGCCATTCTTTCAGCTCGGGTAAACCCGGTTTGCGTTTGCCAAACAGTTGCACTATCATTTCACCTTCGTTATCAAAAAGCTCAATTGAGTTAACATCTCCGTCTGCCGATGGTTTAACTACATGCCACACCGCGGCAACGGCATCCATACGCAAATGCAGGTTAAACTCAGGATCGAGCACGTTAAACCAGGTATCCATTTCAACAATACGGGTAACGGTACCTGTATGGATTTGGATACAGCCGTGGTTGCCAACAAATACCATTATAGGCACCTGCTGTTCTGCGCAATGCTGCACTACACCTTTAAAATCATCGGTATTGATCTGTTTAGCAAAACCGGCAGGGGCAAGCCTCAAAGCCTGTGTACGGTTGAGGTTGAAACGTTTGAGTAAACCAAAAAACTCATGGGTATCCTGCAGACCTGTCCATGCTTCCTGAAATGCTGCTACATCAATTTCTTCATCGGGTAGGGCAGGCTTAGCAGCGGGTTCGGTTGGGAACAAAACTACTGCCTGTTGATCGGCTTTGCGGAAGCGGGCAACCAATTCATGATAGTTTTCAACGTTGCTTTTATCGGTAAGGTAGATCTTGTGTATGGCAACGCCGTTTCCGTCAAAAAACTGGAAGCTTTTCAGATTATTATCCTCTACCGCAAAACCAAGTTTCCATTGGCTCATGAATAAACGCAGGTCGATATCCGGGCCTAAAACTAAACCGGCGTGGGGGCTGAAAGATACATTTTCATAAATGCCTTTGCGTTCGTGAACGCAATATTCATTACGGGTAAGGGCCATTACATAACCCAAACCGGTAATTTCTTTTAATAGCGCATCGAATGTGTTTTCAAGGATGATCACGTTTTCGCCGAGGCTGGTCATCAGTAATTCGGCTTCGCTAACATTTAGTGCAGCCGCGATATCGCGGATCCTTTTCTTTGGATTTTCGGCTTTAAAGGCAAGATATTGTTCTTTTAATGAAATGGTTTCCATATTTATAGTGTGAAGGATTTTAAATTGTATTCAGGGACTTCATGTGTGACCACTTTGGGCATAATAAGTTGCTTAAGCGTGTTGGGGTTGGTAAAAACATCGGCCTCCGTTTCAAAAACATCGTAAATACTTTTGCTGTTGAGGATTTCGGCAGGTGTGCCATGATACCATTTACGGCCGTTTTTAAGCATCATGATATTATCGGCATATTGGGCGGCAAGATTAATGTCATGCAATATCGCAACCACAATAAAACCTTTTTTTGCCAGCATGGCTGCCAGCGATAAGGTTTGCTGCTGATACAGGATATCCATGCCCGACACAGGTTCATCAAGAAGGAGCAGTGCCTCTGGCGTATCCCAGATCTGGGCCAGTACCCTTGTCAAATGGACACGCTGTTGCTCACCACCTGATAACGATAAAAATGAACGCTCGGCCAGGTGGGTGGTCCCGGTGATGGTCATTACCTCGCTAATAATATCCAGGTCATGAGCTGTGGGCTGATTGCGATAATGCGGATAACGTCCCATCTGCACTATTTCCATTGCTGAAAAATCAAGATTGATGATATTTTGCTGATTAAGGATAGCGCGTTTTAATGCCAGCTCTTTTGCAGCATAGCTATTTAAGGTTTTTCCCGATAGGGAGATTGATCCGGATGTAGGCGTTTTTTCGGCACTAAGTAAACGCATCAGCGATGATTTACCAGCTCCGTTAGCGCCTAATATCACCATGATCTCGCCGGGATGCACCATGAATGATACATCTTTTACCAGGGTGTGTTTCCCGGTTTTATAAGTTACATTTTCAACTGTAAGCATCTTATCGGGTAATTTTCTTTTTATCTTTTATTAAAATATACAGGAAAACAGGTGTGCCCAGCAAAGCGGTTATTACGCCTATGGGCAACTCTACCGGTGCTACTATTTTCCGGGCTATCATATCGGCAAGGGTAAGGATCAAAGCGCCCATCAAGGCAGACGCAGGCAATACCCTGCGGTTATCCACCCCAAAAATGAGCCTTACCATATGCGGTACCAGTAAGCCAACAAAGCTGATGATACCTGATACCGCCACGGATGCGCCTACCGCCATAGTAGATAGTATAACCACCCAGCGTTTTACCCGGCCCACAGGCAAGCCCAGTTGTTGAGCCTGCGTTTCGCCCAGTGCAAAGGCATTGAGGGTTTTGGCCATAGTCGGTAACAGTAGGAGCGGGATAATTACAAAAGGCACAAGGCATAAAATAATTTGCCATGTAGCACCTCCCAAACTCCCCAACAGCCAAAACGTAATGTTGCGTAGTTGCTGGTCGTTAGCCATATAGGTAACCAGGCCGGTTAATGCCCCGGCAAGTGCGTTAACGGCTATACCAGCTAAAAGCATGGTTGCCACATTTGGTCTGCCGTCATTACGGGAGATCTGGTAAACAACCAATGTAGCAATACCAGCCCCGGCAAATGAACCGAAAGCAAGTAAATAATAACCCAGTAAATTACTTAAACCCGCCAGTAATGCAGTCTCGGCGGCGATGATCAGCACGGCAAATAATGAAGCGCCTGACGAGATCCCGATCAAGCCAGGTTCTGCAAGCGGGTTGCGAAAAATGCCCTGTATTGCCGCTCCCGAAATCCCCAATGCTGCACCCACAAGCAAGCCCATGATAACACGGGGCATCCGTACTATGGTTAGTACTGTATCAAATTGCTCATCAACAGGTGTATTTTTAAATAGCCATACTTTCTTTGCTAATATGAGCAGCACATCCTGAACAGGGATTTTCATGGCACCCATGCTTAATGACAGTGCTGCTGTAAAAAAAACGGCTAAGCCTAATATTGTATAGATCAGTCCGTTTTTCATTGCAGGTTTTTATTCAACGCGGTGATGGCCTGGTCAAGCCTTACACTGAAGTTGATCAAAAGTTCGCCGTCCATCTGCACTATGCGTTTGTTTTTACCGGCGTTGGTTTGTGCTACTCCCGGCATTTTCAATACGGCTTCAGCGCCGCCCAAACTGCTCAATCCAAAATCAAACATCAGGATCACATCTGGGTTGGCTTCTATCAATGATTCGGTTGTGTAGGGTTTAAAATTATCAAAGCCCTGTGCTGCGTTTTTGCCACCTGCCAGTGTTATGATGGCATCAATATTGGTATGTTGACCGGCAACCAGCATAACGCCGGTACCCCGGGCGTAAATGAATAACACTTTTGGTGTTTTGTTGCTTTTCTTAACCTCGGTGAGGGCTTTGTTCACTTTTGCTTGTGTTTGTTTGGCCAGTGCTTCGCCTTTTGCCGGCACCTGAAGGGCAGCAGCCACGGCTTTAATAAATGCTATTGAACCGTTTACAGAAAAATCCTGTTTGATGTTTATCAGGTTAATACCGGCCGACTGTAGCTGGTATGCGATCTCTTTTGAAACGCTGCCTTCGGGAGCCAATACCAGGTCGGGTTTGAAAGAGATAAGGCCTTCGGCAGATACCGTACGGTTCTTGCTTACTTTGGGCAGATCGTTTACATAAGCCGGGTAGATACTGGTTACATCGACAGCAACAATGCTTTTTCCGAGGCCCAAAGCGTCAACTGTTTCAGTTAGTGCTCCACTTAAGGTAATGATCCGTTTAGGTGCCGCTGCATTGGCCTGGATACTAAAGCCCAGCAGCAAAAACAGGAAGCTGTTTTTTATAAATTGGATA
>NZ_DASVOB010000403.1:0-3521 GCF_036383575.1 Mucilaginibacter sp. | reverse complement strand
TGAGTGATTTGGGCGATGACGGTGACGCTACGAACGCCGTAAACCTGGGTAGTATCATCAATACAGATCGTGATGAACAGGCGCCTTATTACAATGCTGATGAAAAGAAGCTGATCTACAGTTCGAAAGGTTTTACCGGTTTAGGTGGATTTGATTTTTTCGAAAGTAAAGGTGACATAGGCAACTGGAGCGCACCAGTAAACATGGGTTATCCCATGAACTCGGCTAAGGACGACCTGTATTTCATACCGGATAACAAGGATGCTAATAAATGGTACATCAGCTCAGACAGGGAATCAGATTGTTGTTTGAACCTGTTTGAGGTACACAATAAGAGCTTTATTCTGGCCGGTATAGTCACTGATTGCGAAACGCATGAGCCATTGGCCGGTGTTAAGGTCAGTTTTATCGACTCGCTGGCAAAGCAAACCCTTAAGGAGTTAACTACCGGGACCGATGCCAGATATGCTTTTAAAGTAACATCAAAAAGGCCATACAATTTAAAGCTCGAAAAAACAGGCTATTTCACTAAAGTGCTGCCTATCCCGGCAAGTGGTCAAATGAATAACGATACACTTTATAACGCCGAGATCTGCTTGCAGTCCTTTGAAAAGGATAAGCCTATTGTGATCAATAATATCTTATATGATTTCAACAAGGCTACGTTAAGGCCAGAATCTAAAACGGTGCTCAACAGCCTGGTTACCATCATGAAGGATAATCCTAAGATCATTGTAAGACTTGGTGCGCATACCGATTCGATAGGGAGCGTAAAATACAACATCAAACTGTCGCAGGCCAGGGCGCAATCATGTGTGGATTATATTATAAGCCAGGGCATAACCAGTGAGCGCATCTACGCCAAAGGATACGGAAAAAGTATGCCTGTAGCGCCAAACTCACTGCCTAACGGCAAAGACAACCCTGAAGGCAGGCAACTTAACCGACGTACAGAATTTACAGTAGTAAAAACAGAATAATCATGGATCTATTAACCTAAGCTATTTTTTATGAAAGAGTCAGCAACATTTCACCGCCCGTTTTTAAGAACAAAAGGATTTTCAACCTTTCACATTCACATTTTTGAGCTGATACTGCTTGGCAAAGCCAATCGCGAAATCAACAGGCTTATGGGATATACGCCCAAATCGCACATGGTGGTTGACCATTCGCGCCAGGTTATGAATAAACTGCTCTCGTACGAGGGTTTGTGTAAGCGTGATTATAAGGATAGGGTAGTATACCCCCGAAAATACCAGTTCTGGTGGAAAAAGCTGCTTGAAAAACATAAGAATACCCTGATCCAGAAAGCCATAATACCCGAGTACTACGAAGACGTAGCGCCCGGAATTTAAAGATAAAGGGGCATGCTGTTAGGTGACGTGCCCTGGGTTGTAATGGTTAGTACGAGCCCCGCGGATAAGTGTCTGTGGGGTTCGTTGTTTTTATGCGTCTCTACAATTAAATTCCACAGGCCGTAACAATTCAATTACAAATCCATAACCGCCTAAAATAAAAGTGTATTTAATACACAGTGAATGTTTTAAATGGTATTATTGTGTGAGCCAATTATCTGAACAACCTTTTTAGCGATACTGCATTTATATTTTTTTGCCTTGTACGTAAATCCTTTTAGCAGGGCGGAATAATGCTGCTTTTATGGCTGTTCATTAAATGTAAACCAATAATAATCTCAAACATGTCATTAAAAACAAAACTCACCTGCGTTTTTTTGACAGGATTAACTTTCCTGCTTTATTCCTTTAAAAAACCGTTCGACAAGCCGCGCGTGCTTGTATTTTCCAAGACTTTAGGCTGGCACCACTCGTGCATCCCCTTCGGGATAGCTGCCATTCAAAAATTAGGCACTGAGAATGGCTTCGATGTAGATACAACCACCAATTCGGCTAATTTTAATGATGATAACCTTAAGAAATACCAGGCAGTAGTATTTAACTGCACCACAGGTAACGTGCTTAACGCGGTTGAACAGGCGGCATTTGAACGCTACATTCAGGCAGGCGGCGGTTTCATGGGCGTACACTCTGCTGCTGATACCGAGTACGACTGGCCATGGTATGGCAAACTGGTCGGCGCATATTTTTCAAGTCACCCCAATAATTCCAATATCCGTAAAGCAACAATTGATGTAACCGATAAAAGCCAGCCGGCTACTGCCAACCTACCGTCAAGATGGGAGCGTACTGATGAATGGTACAATTATAAATCTATTTACAGCGGTATTCATGTGCTGGCAAGCCTTGATGAGAACACTTATGACGGCGGTACCAACGGCGCTAACCACCCTATAACCTGGTATCACGAATTTGACGGTGGCAGGGCATTTTATACGGGTTGCGGGCATACCGACGAAAGTTATAGCGATCCTCTGTTTTTAGGCCAATTATTGGGCGGTATTAAATATGCTATGGGGAATGGGAAACCGTTGGATTATAGTAAGTCATACTCCAAAGTAGCGCCCGATCAAACCCGGTTTATCAAAACCGTGCTGGTGAGCAATATTGCCTCGCCAATGGAACTGGCTGCGGCCAAAGACGGTCGCGTGTTTTTTTCCCAGTTAATGGGCAATTTTTCGGTTTACAATACTAAAACCAACAAGTTTAAAGTGATCCATAAATTTCCGATCACTTATGAGGGAGGTACAGGCGTTATCGGCCTTACGCTCGATCCTGATTTTGAAAGGAACCAGTTTGTTTACATCTATTATATGCCCGCAGGGCAAACTATTGAGCCGCTTAATTTTCAGCTTTCTCGTTTTAAATTAAGCCCGGCAGATGTACTCGACCTAAAATCAGAAAAGATCTTGTTTAAAGTGCCTGTACAAAAAGTAAGTGGTGCACATCACGGCGGTTCACTGGCCTGGGATAAGGATAAAAACCTGTACCTGTCTACCGGGGATAGCTCCAGCCCGTTCCCGTCAGATGGTTATGCGCCGCTTGACGAACGCCCCGGGACAGAACATTATAGTCTCGATGCACAACGCAGCGCAGGTAATACCAATGATTTTAAAGGTAAGATCCTGCGCATTCATCCTGAAGCTGACGGCACTTATACCATCCCCGAAGGCAACCTTTTTCCGAAAGGTATGGCTAAAACCAAACCCGAAATTTATGTAATGGGTTGTCGCAATCCTTACCGTATTGCTGTAAATCCTAAAACTTCGGTTTTATATTGGGGCGAGATTGGACCGGATGCAGGTACTGATTCACCTCGTGGTCCGCGCGGATATGATGAGTTTAACCAGGCAAGGAAAGCCGGGAACTTTGGCTGGCCATATTTTGTGGGCAATAATTTTGCCTACTCGCATTGGGATTTTGTGAACGCCAAGCCGGGGCCAAACTTTGATCCTAAAGCGCCGGTAAATAATTCGCCTAATAATACCGGTTTAAATGTGCTGCCTCCGGCTATGCCTGCAATGATCTGGTACCCTTATGCTGCTTCAGATGAGTTCCCGGAATTAGGTATGGGTGGTCGTTGTGCCATAGGTGGTGATTTTTATG
>NZ_DASVOB010000402.1:0-20815 GCF_036383575.1 Mucilaginibacter sp. | reverse complement strand
AAACATCAGATAGGCTATGGTAAATCTCGCTGCTGAGTTGTTTGTGGCCAATGGCCTTAGCTATTTCCAATGCTTTTTGCAAGTGTGAGATGCTTTCAGCAGCGTCATCCTTTTTTAGCACAGACGCGATACCCATTAAGGATCGGGCTTCTTCTTCACGCAGGCCGTTATTTCTTGCCTTTTCCAACCCCTGCCGGTGAAAGGCAAGTGCTTTATCTTTATCACCCAGTTCGGTCCAGGCGATCCCTGCTTTATTGAGAAATGCGATATGTGCTTTGAGGTAGCTGCGATCCACACTTTTAGCAGCCCCCTTTTCGTAGTATGCGGCTGCCGCTGTAGGGTTACCCAGACGGCCATGTACTTTGCCAATATGATGGATCAATTCGAAATAAGCGTCGGAAAGCGGCCTGCCTTCGTGAAGTTTTTCTGCCAGCTGGTAATTTTGCAGGGCTTGAGCTGGTTGCCCGCTCAATTCGGCAACTTCGCCCAGCCGGGTGTAAGCACTGATCATACCTGCCGTATCGTTAATGGAACGGTATTCCTGTAACGAATGTTGGATCAGTTGTCTGCCGTTATGAACATTCCCCGCACGCGCTTCGAGGATGCCTAAACAAGAGGATGCATCTGTTATCTGGCGATGATCGCCAGACGTCCGGAAGCCGGACAAAACCTGCTGTTGGAATTTGATGGCCAGTCCGAGGTTGCCATATTCGGCATTGATAAGGGCAAGCCTGGATAAGAAATTGTTTTCGGCGGCTTTGTTTTTAAGGCGCTGCGCCAGTTTTAAACCGCGATAAGCGAAGGCAACGGCAGAATCTGGCCGGGAGCTTTGATAACGGGAACTTTGCGATTCATCCCACCTGAGCGCTACGCTATCGGCAGCACTGATCTTTACACGATGCTGTCTGCCCTGGCCGCAAGCCATGATGGTAAACAAGCAACATAATAGGAAGACCAATAGATGGACGCGAGACATGAATTCCGGTTTATTCGGTTTTGTACGAAATTGAAACGGATAAGTTCAGAGCAGGGGCAAAAAGGAGTAGTATCTAAAACGTTAAAGCCTGTTACTGGGCTTTGATAATGTGGTTATATTTCAGCAGTTATTAAGCAAGGCCTCGTTTTCGTTTATCAAAAACGAAGCTATTTGTGGCATAGCTTAAGGTCGTAAATTATCCGATATTGACTGTTTTACCTTTTTATGGCTATAAAATGATTTTTATTCAGGTTTTAATAGGTAACAATGATTTTGCTAATTCGATGATTTGTAAAATCGTTTGATCAATGATACTAAATTGATAGTAATTGTATCAGAAGTTTAGTAGGATCAAAAACTTTCGCCTCCCCAGGTGATTGCCAGATTTCTACACTTTTGTAATTGGCGACCCTTATTCGTAACCTGATCATAGTTATTTTAATAAAGGTATTAAATAACTGATATTTCAACTCCCTAACGCAGTTGATACTTCCTGTAATCGTTGGGTGTACAAACTAAGAGATTTTACCATCGTCAAAACCGCCTAAGTTATCTGTAAAAGGTAGGGGAAGGATGAAATAAACACTTGGGAATTAAATAGCCAAACCAAAATCTATCGATTTGTAACGGTAATTAAGGTTAGTCTTTTATTGGATCGCAGCTCAAATTGGCTATCGATTCGAGCCCAGTAACGGGACGCCCTTAACTTCTGGTGATCTTTTTGAGTAATTAGTATAGTTGTAATTCGAAGCGGTTCTCCTTTAATGTTGACTGTCTTTTAAAAAAAGGCTAACTTTGCACCTTGAAACGAGGTTATGATTTACTTTTTCTTTAATAAAGCGAATAGAGTTTTTGCGGTACAACATAGTCAAACGCTCCAGCCGACAGATATTTCAAAACTAAGCTGGCTTTTTGCAGGTGCGGAATTAAACCGGGATACAATTGTGACCGGTTTTTTTGTTGGTCCCCGGGCGGCGATGGTTACCCCATGGAGTACCAATGCAGTTGAAATTACACAGAATATGGGTATTGAAGGCATTATCCGGATCGAGGAATTTACAGTGGTTGATTCGGATTTTTCGAACTTTGACCCGATGCTGTTTCAAAGATATGCAGCGCTTAACCAGGAAATCTTTACTATTAATATTAAACCGGAAGCGATCCTGGAAATAGCAGACATCGCACAATATAATAAGCAGGAGGGGCTCTCTTTAAGTGACGAAGAGGTTCAATATCTGAATGGCCTTTCTGAAAAATTAGGTCGTAAGCTGACCGACTCTGAAGTGTTTGGCTTTTCTCAGGTAAATTCGGAGCACTGCCGCCACAAAATTTTTAACGGTACTTTTGTGATCGATGGACAGGAGCAACCTGTTTCGTTGTTTAAACTCATCCGAAAAACGTCCGAGGCTCACCCGAACGGGATTGTTTCGGCTTATAAAGATAACGTAGCCTTTGTAAAAGGTCCCGTGGTTCAGCAATTCGCTCCAAAACGTCCCGATGTACCTGAATTCTACGAGATCAAAGATTTTGAATCGGTAATTTCCCTGAAAGCCGAAACCCATAACTTTCCTACCACTGTTGAGCCTTTTAACGGGGCAGCTACCGGGTCAGGTGGTGAGATCAGGGACAGGATGGCCGGTGGCCAGGGTTCTGTTCCGTTGGCGGGTACAGCGGTATACATGACAGCGTTGTCGCGTTTAGCAGCAGACCGCCCCTGGGAAAATGGTGTTACCGAGCGTAAATGGCTTTATCAATCACCAGTTGATATTTTGATTAAGGCCTCAAATGGCGCATCTGATTTTGGTAACAAGTTTGGTCAGCCGCTGATCACGGGTTCGCTGCTCACTTTCGAGCATGAGGAAGAGTCACGCACGCTGGGTTACGATAAGGTAATTATGCAGGCAGGCGGTATAGGCTACGGCAAGCTATCGCAAGCCAAAAAACACAGCCCGCAGGTAAGTGATAAAGTGGTCATTTTAGGTGGCGATAATTACCGTATCGGGATGGGAGGTGCAGCCGTTTCATCAGCAGATACCGGCGCTTTAGGTTCCGGCATCGAGCTGAATGCGATCCAGCGCTCAAACCCGGAAATGCAGAAGCGCGTAGCAAATGCGGTCCGTGGGATGGTGGAAAGTGATATCAACCCGATTGTTTCTATCCACGATCATGGTGCAGGCGGTCACTTAAACTGCCTTTCTGAACTGGTAGAAGAAACGGGAGGTAAGATCGACCTGGATAAACTACCTGTTGGCGACCCAACCCTTTCAGCGAAAGAAATTATAGGAAATGAATCTCAGGAACGTATGGGCCTGGTGATCGGGCAAGAAAATATAGAGATACTGCAAAAGATTGCCAACCGCGAACGCTCTCCGATGTATACAGTAGGAGAAGTGACCGGCGACCATCATTTTACCTTTGAATCAGCCACTACGGGTGCCAAGCCAATGGACCTTAAAATGGACGATATGTTTGGCAGTTCACCAAAGGTGGTGATGCAAGATAAAACGATCGAACGAAAGTATAGGCCGGTAACTTATGACGCATCTCAATTGCAGGTTTACCTCACGCAGGTACTGCAACTGGAAGCAGTAGCGTCTAAAGACTGGCTGGTGAACAAAGTGGACCGCTGTGTAGGTGGACGAGTGGCGAAGCAACAATGTGCCGGCCCACTGCAGTTGCCGCTGAACAATTGCGGTGTAATGGCGCTGGATTATCAGGGCAAGGATGGTATTGCTACTTCAATCGGTCATGCGCCGCTTTCGGCATTGATTGACCCGGCATCGGGGAGTCGTAATGCCATTGCGGAATCGCTTTCTAATATCGTTTGGGCACCGTTGAAGGATGGCTTGCAGAGCGTATCGCTTTCGGCCAACTGGATGTGGGCCTGTAAAAATGCGGGCGAGGATGCCCGTTTATATGCAGCTGTAAAGGCCTGCTCTGAATTTGCAATTGAACTGGGTATCAACATCCCGACTGGGAAAGACTCGCTTTCCATGAAGCAAAAGTATAAGGATGGCGAAGTGATTGCACCTGGTACCGTCATTATTTCGGCAGCCGGGCACTGCGATGATATTACCGGGGTAATAGAGCCTGTGCTGCAAAAAAACGGGGGCGCGATCTATTATATCAACCTATCGGGCGATACCTATAAGCTGGGCGGTTCATCATTTGCTCAAATTTTAAATAAAATAGGTTCCGAAACACCGGATGTATTAGACGCCGGCGCTTTCAAAAATACGTTTAACACCCTGCAGCAACTGATCAAAGCAGGTCAAATCCAGGCCGGGCATGATATAGGTAGCGGCGGCTTGATCACTACCTTGTTAGAACTCTGCTTCGCTGACCGCGATTTAGGTGCAACGATCGACCTTTCCGCATTAGGCGACCAGGATATCATCGAAACGCTGTTTGCTGAAAACATCGGAATTGTTTTCCAGGCTGATGTAGCAGTAGAAGCAGTGCTGGAAAGCAATGGTATTGCTTTCCACAAGATTGGTACTGTTGAGACAACAGCTACACTGACCGTGAAAAATGCTAACGGTAGCTGGTCGTTTGATATTGATCACCTGAGGGATGTGTGGACTAAAACCTCTTACCTGCTGGATCAGAGACAAAGTGGTCTGGAGAAAGCCAGGGAGCGTTTTGAAAATTACAAGAACCATGTTTTAAAATATAAATTCCCGGCAGGCTTTATCGGAAAGAAACCGGTTATAAATGCAGGCAAGCCACGACCAAAAGCAGCCGTAATCCGCGAGAAAGGCAGTAACTCCGAGCGCGAGTTAGCTAATGCTATGTACCTCGCTGGTTTCGACGTGAAGGATGTCCACATGACTGACCTGATCTCAGGCCGGGAAACACTGGAAGACATCCGGTTTATCGGAGCCGTAGGCGGCTTCTCTAACTCGGATGTATTGGGATCAGCCAAAGGCTGGGCTGGTGCCTTCCTGTACAATGAAAAGGCCCGTGTAGCCCTTCAAAATTTCTTTGAACGCGAGGATACGCTCTCTGTGGGTATCTGTAACGGTTGCCAGCTGTTTATTGAGTTGGGCATGATCAACCCTGACCATGCCGAAAAGCCGAAGATGCTGCACAACCAAAGCCATAAACACGAAAGCGGCTTTACTTCACTAACCATACAACAAAATAACTCGGTGATGCTGTCTACGCTGGCCGGTTCAACGCTTGGCGTTTGGATCTCGCACGGCGAAGGACGGTTCCAGTTACCATATGCCGAAGAGCAATATAGCATCGTAGCCAAATATGGCTATGAAAGCTACCCCGCCAACCCCAATGGCTCAGACTACAACACTGCCATGATGTGCGACAAGACCGGCCGTCACCTGGTGATGATGCCCCATATTGAGCGCTCCCTTTTCCAATGGCACTGGGCTAACTATCCAACCAGGCGTAAAGACGAAGTATCGCCATGGATGGAAGCATTTGTGAACGCAAGGGTTTGGTTGGAGAAATAGGAAAAGTAACTTGTTTTAGAGAGCCTCAACTTTGGTTGGGGCTTTTTTGTGGGTAGGAAGTGAGGGATTTTGATGAGGGGTATGATTTTGATTTTTCGCAGGCGTTGGCGTTTTGTAAAGAATATTCGATTGTGCTTGAGAAAAAAGAAAGTGGCGGCCCCCGGTGATGATTACAAAAAAGATAAACCTCAAAGGCGGTAAAAAGAATTGACTTATATATCGCCCTGATTATATAAAAAGAGCGTACGCCGTTTTTGTTATCGACGAGGAAACTGGCGAACTGGAAGATCAACTCACACCACCCTTCATAATGGGCGGGTAAACCGTTGCCGTTTCCAGGCCGTGATAGAATGAGCACAAGCGCAAAAAAAATCTATGCGCAGTTGGTACATATGAATATTAGTTTGCAAACACACGATAAAATTAACAAGACGGGAACAAACTGCCGCCGCAATACAAACACGATTATTGCTTACGATAATTTGGTATGTAGCTTATGTTGTTTTTTGTTTTAATTTATTAACTTTCAGGGTAGTTATGGACTTGCGACATTGAAAAAAACCTTGCCTCATTTAAAGTATCGATAAACTATTTATGATGATAAAATGTAAATCTACTTTTGTTTTTCTTACTCTTTATTTCATATTTACTTCCAAACTTTTAAATGCCCAACAACCTGACTTTTCCCGTGGACTAGAAAATTTAAAGTACATGCGAGAGAAAATATATGTCCATTTTGACAAACACAACTACTTAAGCGGCGATACTGTTTGGTTTAAGGCATATTTATCTGACGGAACGGAAAATTCCCGATATAGTAAAAATTTTTATCTTGAGGTAACAACTCCAAATGGAGAGTTAGTAAGGCGATTCACCAGCCCAATTCTTGAATCGACGGCATATGGTAACATAATATTGCCGCTAGATAGTAATATAATAGGGTATTTTACTCGTGCCTACACAATTTCAGAATTAAATAGCGACACAGCCTTTATTTACGAGAACTTTCTCAAGATTGCTAATTCTATTCAAAAAGCTGAACTTAAAAACCAGGCCGATCCTGTTATTAAATTCATGCCAGAGGGTGGTAATTGGCTTATAAATGTTCCCTGTGTTATGGCATTTAAAGTCACTAACAGCGAAGGGTTACCTGAAAATGCTGCAGGATTTATTAAAGATGATAAAAATAAGGTGATAACGACATTTGAATCAAAACATGATGGCATGGGTTCTTTTATGATAATTCCCCAAGAGGAAAGAAGATATTTTGCGGTTTGGAAATCTCCGGGAGGAAAAGAACAATATTCATTGTTACCCATTGTACAGGAACAGGGGATTGCTTTACAGGTATCACGGAGCCCTAACGGTAAAAGATTCACGATATTTAGATCAAAGACTATTATTGAATCAAATAAAAAACTTACTGTCCTGGCATGTTTGAACAGTAAAATTATCTATGAAGCAAAGGTTGATTTAACGCTTGCAGAAAGTACTCATGATGTTATAAATACGAAGGGGTTACCTTCTGGAATTCTTAATATTACGATTTTCGATAATGAACTTAATCCGATAGCAGAACGGATAACTTTTATAAATAACGAAAATTATGGGTTTGCTATTCAACCTTCACTATTGCAAACCAATAAAAAAAGAAGAGGGTTAAATATCATAAAACTGATAAGGAAGGATTCTGTTAGGTCTAACGTATCAGTTGCCATAACGGATTCAGATCTTGATCCTTCGGAAAAGTATAAAAGTAATATCATTTCCCAATTATTGTTTACTGGAGATTTGAGGGGCAAAATTTTTGACCCTTTTTATTACTTTCAAAATACGGCAGATAGCACCTTGGCAGATTTAGACCTTGTGATGCTCACGCATGGGTGGAGAAAATACAATTGGCAACTACTCCGGAAAGGTGAGGGAGCGACAACATTTAAAGAAACAAATTTTTTAACACTGGACGGAAAGATAACAGGTGTCAGTGCTTCCTCTTTAAAATCCTCCACTACAGTTAACATTTTACTTACCACTGCCGATTCAAGTGCGACCTTATTCACTTTGCCAATTACTAAAGAAGGAACTTTTTTCAAAGATGGAATAATTTTTTTTGGAACCGGCAAATTGCATTTTAGCGTTGCAGGGAACAGGAGGGATTTTAAGATACCAAAAATTGTTGTTAGAAATGGACTCTTAGATCAGTATAGGTTGAGTGGTTTTGACTACGAATACGATAATCATGTTTCTTTAAGTAAATCTGGCGCTAAATTGCATTTACTTGATAGCATTAAAAGAATACGAAATTTTTCCGTTACTCCATTAAAGGAGGTCGTAATAAAGGCGAAACCCGTGGAAAACACAGCAAAGCTTGACCGAAAATTTACAAGTGGGTTGTTTCAAGGCGGAATCACCCAACAAGTGGATATTAGTAATGACCCCACCACAAAAAATTATAGATCGCTTTTTCAGTATCTCCAATTAAAAATACCCGGCATACAAGTAACCAACCCTACATCATTATCGCCTTCTGTGTCCTGGCGTAATGCTCAGGTAAAATTTTTCCTGAATAATGTTGAAAGCTCAACTACAGACTTACGAAGTATTGACATGACGGAGTTCATATACATGAAAGTTTACGACCCATCGCAAGGAGGGGCATTCGGGGCCAACGGTGGGGTTATAGCTGTATATACAAAAATTGGTAAAGGCACCGATTATGTTAAAGAGAAAGATAATAGATTGTTGAATACCTTGAACGGCTATTCAATAGTCCAGGAATTCTATTCTCCGGATTATTCGACAGCGGTAATTTCAGACTTGTCGCGGGATACAAGAACAACACTTTATTGGAATCCTAATTTAATAATGGACGAAAGTTCACATGAATTTGACATCCATTTCTTTAACAATGACTTCAGCAGACGATTTAAAGTAGTAATCGAAGGAATTAATGCAGAAGGAAAATTGACTTATGAAGAAAAAGTATTTTGACTAATATTTCAGTCTGCAAATCATAATTACGGCGCCGACACGAGCCGTTGATAGACAAAATGACGCGGCAGATAGTTCAGCAGAAGCTGGAAAAGCCCGATAGGGGCAAAAAAGCTTTGGATGATAAGATTCCATTGAGGGGCATTCTTAAATGCTATTGCGGTTAACCGCTCTCTGGTGCACTCTCCAGCGGAAAAGGAGGTAACTGGTACTATTATTATAAAAGCAAACACTCCAGACACAACAATATAAGCGCAATCAAGGCGCATGATCAACTTAAACAGATCCTGGAGTATATCAGTTTGTCAGATACAGAAATTAATAGGATAAAGGAAACTGCTGATGAATCTGTAGAACACAAACTTAAAGAACAACGGGAAATCATCAGCAGTGAAAAATCAGAGCTGGCAACACTGGAAGAAAAATTGCATTCAGTGGAAGAAAAATGGAGTGGTAACCAAATTGGCCGCGACACCTATGAACCTTGGTCATCCACCTATAATACCGAGATATTTACAATTAAGGCTTACATAGAGCGGTATACCCGGGATCAGAATCAGGGGTATGAAATTTTGAAGAAGCATTTATACCGGTTCGGGGACCTGAAATCTGCTTATAACCAGTTAGATACTATTGAAAAATACTTCTCGTATCAAAGGTGTTCGACAGCAATTTATACTATGAAAATGGCGTCTGTTGAATACCTGTATTGATGCCTGTTTTGGCGTATAATAAACTGATAATGAGGGATTAAATATTGTTGATAACTAACAAAAAAGGGATTTTCAATCGAAAATCCCTCTGGGTGGAGCTGGAGGTCTTGAAATTGAACCAATTATACCCTTACTGGTTCTGCCTGACGAGATGGAATTTTAGTCTTGAGATCGCCTTATAGCCCTTTAAAATAGTGAAAAGTGATCTTTTTTACTTGTCCTGATTCGTACGCGCTTAAATTGCCTGATAACTTAAATATGACGATTATGGGGCTTAATGGTTATAGTATTTCCCCGGGTCTCAACGATCTGTAACGGGCAGCTGCTTAATTTCTATATTCCTGAAATCGACCGGTTGCCCTTCGCTTTGCAGGGCTATAAAACCGGTATTCAATAGTTTTCCGTCCTGCTTGTACTTTGGATCGTATCCATGTGCAACACCGCCGCCAATAGTAGGCCTTGAATATTGCAGTACGGTATCACCGTTGATGATGTGCGTGATCAACTTATTGCCCTGCACAATCAGTTCCGCTTTTACCCACTGCTCACCGTCGTATGTCTTTGAAGTAGAGTTGATACAATGGTCAGGCGATACCTTTCCTTTATAAACCACATCGGTGCCGGGGGAGCACATATTACCTGTTGGTCGTGGCTTGCCATCGCCGAGGCCGCCTAATAACTGAAATTCGATAGAGATGGGCCAATCCTGATCCTTTAACATCGTCCTCGGGTCCTGCGAATGGAACATCATACCGCTGTTGAGGATCGTATATGGCGGGGCGGTTGTTTGCCATTTGCCAACAAAGCGGTACTCAAACCGTAAATGATAATAAGAAAATGGCGTTTTGTAGTACAAGTGGCCAAACTGATCGTTGAAATTTCCGTATTGATCATACCTGATTTTGATTATGCCATCTTCAACACGAAAAGTATTTCCGAAATTTTCGCCCACCTCGTGATGGTTGATCTTAACAAACCAATCTTTAATGTCATGGCCATTGAACAGCTTTGTCCAACCTGGGTCTGTATCGTTGCCGCTTATTTTTCTTGCACTGCTGCAACCCAGGATAAGAAAGCAGGAAAACAACGCAAAAAACAACTTTGTATAAAACGCTTTGGTGTTTTTGTTCTCCTTTGTCGATTTAGGTTCCATATTCAAGTGGTTATATAACTTAATTGTTAATTTTCTTCGATAATCAAAACACCCCAGGGGGCAATCTCAATTGTACTCCCGGAAGTTACAGATTTATTGCTAATCAGTTCCGTACCTTTTTTGTGAGGGTAATTGAGGCTGGTAGTTGTTGAACTGTAATTATAATAATAATGGACCTTACTACCGGCCTCATTGATCCCGGCTTTGGTTACCAATGGCCAGTGCATATTTTGATCCACTGTTTTAATTCCGGCGCGTTCCATTTCTTGTAGAATAAGCTTTTCCTGGATGGAATCCGAGACATTTGTCCCCTCGTAAAGCAGTGTTCCTTTCCCCCAGTTATTGATAATCACAGCGGGATATTTGTCAAAGTAGGGATGGTCAAAGTAGGCCAATGGCTTTGCCGTTTCGGGGATAATGTACTCGCCCCAATTGTAAACCTTGTTATCAGCATCATCCACCTTGAAAGGGTTACCCTTCAGGCTTAACTCATTAAAATTGGTAAATTCCTGGTAATAAAATCCACAGGCCTTACGCAACGGGCCCGGGGCAAGGACGGGGCGTACCATCGAATTTTCGTCGCAAAAACCACTTTTGAATTGCATGATCACATGGCCACCGTTGGCTACATAATCACTGATCTTATTCAGCAATTCATCACTGGCTATATAAAGCGATGGAATAATGATCAGCTTATAATCGTTGAAATTTGTGTTTTCCGGGAAGATAAAATCGACGCCAACACTGTTTCTGAAAAGTGCCTTATGAAACTGGCTCACCAATTCATTTCGGTAAATATTTACGGGTTTGTTCGGAATGTTAATTCTCGGGTCTTTAAAGGGCATGATGTTTAACCCTGCATTTGCATCGTTGCTAAACAGGATAGCTACCTTGTTCCTGATCTTCAGATTTACCAGCTTGCTCCCGAACCGCTGCAATTCATGCGCCGTTTTGGAATATTCGGCATACGCACGGTTGGGCTGAAGATCGTGCGACAGGATGCCCTTCCAATAAGTTTCCTGGCCATAGTGGATCGAGTGCCAATGCCAGTATTCAACCATATTGGCACCAGACCCGAGGTGGGCATAAACGTTCATCCTGAGCTGGCCGTCATATGGGGGCATTTGCGCTTTGGAATCCCAGCCTGTTGTTTGCGCATTGGTTTCTGTGATCAGGTAGTTTTTCATTTTAACCGAGCGGAAAAAATCGCCGGCAAAAGCTATCTCTTCACCGGTCAGGTTATCCTGTGAACCATGGTAAACATTAACCGCCATGACATCCATATTTTGGGCACTTGCCACCTGGTCAATGTCCTGCACAGTAGGCATAAAACAATGTGTTACGAATTGATCAGGGCGCTTATATTCACGTACTATTTTGACCTGCCAGTTCAGATAATCAGCTACGGACTTACGTTTAAACCGTTCCCATTCCAATTTATAACCAGGGTTGGTTACCCCATCTTTTTGCGGGAATTCCTCCCAGCCATTCATTGTCATGCCCCAGTAATTCATTCCCCATACTTTATTGAGGCGGTCGATGGTGCCGAATTTCTTTTTCAGATAGTCTACAAAGCTGATTTGAAAATCATAGTTGTTTACATTATAGGAAGTGGTTTCATTATCCACCTGGAAACCAATGATTGCCGGGTTTTTAGCATAATGCTCCATCAGTTTCCGGATGATCCGTTCGGCATAGAATAAAAAAGCAGGGTTAGTGATATCCATATTTTGCCTGATGCCGTAATAAGCTTTGCCGCCTTTCTCGTAATCAAGCAAAATCTCAGGATGTTTATGCCAGAGCCAGGCCGGTATGGAATAGGTTGGCGTTCCTAAAATGACCTTTATGCCATTTTTTTGAAGTCCGTCAATGATTTTGTCCATCCATGCAAAATCAAATTCACCTTCCCGCGGCTCAAACAGGCTCCAACTGGATTCTCCCAAACGAACAACCGACATCCCCGATGCATCCATGAGTTTCAGATCCTCCTGAAGGCGCTCTTCCGGCATGTATTCCTGATAATAGGCAGCCCCGTAAAGCACATTGTTCAGTTTCTTGATTTGTGCCGCGACCAATTGTGAAAAAAAGCAAGCAGTTAATAGCACTGTAATTGATTTAAAGATCTTCATCGGTTGGTTGTTTCGATATTATTAATTGATTTCAATAAATTCCGGTTCGTTGGGTTTTAAAAGAAGTTGACCTTTGTAATCCTTACCGGTTAAAATGCTTTTTGCTTCTCCCTTAAGATCTATTTTCTGATCCTGGTTAGTTATATTCAGGTACAAGATATGTTTGCCGTCTATAAACCGCGCCAATACACCCTGTGGGGCAGCGGGGCCGCTCTTCAGAAATAGCGATTTGGAAAGATCATCGATCAATGGTGCAAGTACATTTTCCCGGGCCGGGATGCCGATGTAAATTGCAGTTCCTTTACCATAGTGATTACTGGTAATCAAAGGATAGTCCTGGTTCAGGTTAGTTATATTGGCAATGACCTTAGCCTCTTTGGGTTGGATCACATCGAAACGCGGTGAGGTAACTTGTATCTTTTGATTATTATATTGAATTTTAAGCTGATTGCCGGTAGTGGTGTCCCTGGCTATTTCATTCATATAAGCAGTTTCTTCATAGGAGGCTACCCTTATCCCAAAAACATCGCTCAATAGCCCAGGATGGGTAGTGGCGAATACCTGGTTATGGGTATCCACCAAACCCGAATAGGAGGTCATGATGACTGTTCCTCCATCTTTAACATACTTACGGACTTTTTCGGCGGTTAGGCTGTCGATGACTGCTACTCCGGGCATGATCAACAATTTATAATGCAGATCGCTCTGCTCAATGTTCAGTATTTTACTGTCGATGTTACGACCAGCGACCTGATCAAAACAGGTTTTTAACTGATCGTCGTGCTGCTCAGGATAGGCATAACTTGCTATCTGGCTTGGAAAAGAAAATGCCAAACCGATCTCTGCTTTATTTTTATAAGGAAATCCATATTTTTCGATCTTTTTAAATTCCTGCGCTATGGTTTTGTATTCCTCGTATTTCCGGTTAGTCAGGCCATCCCAGTCGCTCATGCCTTCCAGGTATTGTTCTTCACCGCCAGGCATACTTTGCCAGGTCCAGCCGCAGACCATTTGATTACCAAATAATAGTGTTGCGTACGCTGAACGGCGAATGGAGTTAGGCACAGCGGTCATGGTTGTAAATTCCACTCCCCAATACGGTGTTTTGCTTTCCAGTTGCATTTTGGCCATTTCAAACAGGCCTTTATACAAGCCAGTATTGTTTTTAAGCGAACTTCCCGGATAAAAACCGCCACCGTTACGGTCCATTTTGCCGCTGTAAGTTACCTGGGAGTAGTCGAAGTATTTTTTGGCGGAGAAATACCAGGCGTTCGTTGTAGTTAGTACACCGGGGGCATTGGCGTGTGCTTTGTCCATCAGGCTGGTTAAAAATTGATTGATCTCATCCGACTCAAAAAGCCGCCAGTCCATTACACGCTCAGGCGGCCCCTGAATACTGCTTGACATGGGGAACCCGATTTCCTCAAAATCAGCGACCCGTCTTGACCAGCGCTGGCTTGCCCAGGCTTTGTTTAAGGCATCGAGGCTAAAATATTTCTTTTTAAGCCAACTGATAAAGCGTTGCCTGGCCGGCTCCGAAAAGGAGAACTGGCCGTCGCCGGATTCATTATCTATGCCAAAGGCCAATAAAGCCGGGTGATGGGCATATCTTTTGGTAATCGTATAGGCATAACGCAGGGCATGCCGTTGATAGTCGGGGTCTCCGATATCTTCCATGTAACGGTGGTTGGCGTAAAGGCGGTTTCCGCTCGCATCAGTGATATCAATGCCCGGATATTTGTGGTGTAGCCATAACGGAGCAGGCCTTACGGCGATATCCAGTATCACCTTGATGCCAGCTTTATTCATTATATCCATTACCTGGTCAAACCAGGCGAATGTAAAATGACCTTCAGTAGGTTCATAGCTATCCCAGGCCAAATGGCCCATACGTACCACTTTGAAGCCCGCAGCCTTCATTAATTCAATGTCTTTTTGCCATTGGATGGGATTACTGTCATGCGGGTGGTAATTTGTGCCGACGTAGAGCTCCTGTGCTTTGATACTTCCGGAAAGGAGGTACATCGTTAGCATTGCAATAATCGTTTTTTGTATTTTCATTGTTCACTTTAATGCTTTGGGAAAGATTTTTAATCGTGTTTATTTGCAGGTCTGATCGTTACGGGGCCCAGCAAGCCAGCAGACATCAGCTGATCATTTTTTTTCTTGAACTGAAGGTATCGCGGGTCGCCATTATTGGCCTTGCCAATAAATCCGTTCAATTGCCCGGGAACAACGCGCACTTCAAGAGTATTTGTCCCTTTAACCAGATATTTGCTGATATCCAGCACATAAGGAGAATAGATCACTTTTCCGGCGAATTTGGCGTTGATATATACTTCGGCAGTAAATGAAACATGACCAAGATCCAGGAAAAAATGACCAGTGGAAGTTTTGAGTAATGGCCATTGAAACGTGGAGGTATATATTCCTGTTTCTGATGAGTATTTTAGCTGCTCATTCGTTCTCCAGTCAAATAATTCTGAGTTTTTTATTGTTAAGCTATCCGTTTTAAGATCCCATTTTTTGATACTAAGTATTGACTTATTGGGATCAACAGTAATAGGCGTGCTGGCTGTTACTTGATTAGTTGTGTTATTTGTGGATGCAAACAGCAATACAGATCCGTAGGGGGGAAGCTGCCAGGAGACTGACCGGCCATTATTTTTGTACATAGTTCCGGCATCAGCATTTAACCAATAACTTTTTGTATACTTTTTATCCAGGCTTAAACTGATCGTTTGCCATTTCTCACTTTTGTTCCAAATAAATTTGATCCGGCTGCCATCGGTCATTTCCCGTTCAGTCTGACGGCTGAAGCGGTATTCCTTCTGATATTTGATTGACCTGGGCAGCTTGTTTATCCAGTTCTTAATGGCATCCTTATCATTCAGGTATTGACTGTCATGCATCTGGAGCGCGGTTGAAATGCTTTGCATTGTTTTTTGATCATTCTCCCGCCAGTTCAAAAAGGAGAACTGTTGAACCGGTATGGCCCCGGTTACCAGTAAGCGCATCCCTCTTGCTGCCAACTGTTTGATTCTTTCAGCAGATCTGAGCTGAATGGTTGAGTCGTTCGCCAGGATCAGGGCGGCTGAAAAATTACCACGGATATCGATCGCATTGTTTTTTTGAAGTTTTGCAACTTGGATCGATTCGTCATTTACCCATGCCCAGGAAATGCCGGCGGCTTCCAGTTGGTTGATCAGCGGGTATACTTTGCTTGCCCATTTTATTTTGACAGGGTCGGGGACCTCGTATTTTTTTGGTGGAGGTAAAGGCCCTTCCACATCTTTCAGGTAACCGGTGGTCAAAATTTCCTCCTCGTTATCGGGAGCGCCTTCTATATTTAAAAATGGATAGTAAATTAATACATCAGCATGCGGTTTCCCCGAACGGAGAGCATATTGAACCCTCGAAACATATGTATTAACTCTTTTTTGATCTTTCCAAAAAATATTGCCCTCGCCAAGGTTAGATGAAAAATTGATATGGGGCCCCAGGGGTGAAGAAAACAGATACCAGTTTTCGGGTCCGAATTTATCGGAAACATACCGATAGGGAACGCCATGGTAGATGATCTGATTAACTCCCGCCGCAAAAAGCTTATCAACAGCCATTCTGATCTTTTGCGGCGTATTTGTGTAAGCCCGGCCTGCAAACACTACGGCTTCTGCACTAACAATAGACCGGTTGTATAAAAGCGCTCCGGAAGTCATGATTTTTAAATTGGCTTCAGTGCCTAACATACTTTCGGTTTCAGGGATGGAAGCTGCGCCGGCCATGGCAATCATGTCCATATTAAAACCATAGGCTTGCGTGCGGAAAAGTAGGTTCCTTTTTTCGGCCCAGTTACGGCTGGTTTTGAAAAAGTGATCACGCAGGAGATCATTCAGGGTTAGATCATAGTCATAACGCAAACGCCAGTCTTGATTGGAAAAAGAAAAATCCGGTTTTGAATCAGGCCTTGAAAAGATTACGGTATTATAGCCTTTCTGCATATTTGCAGGTAGCCAGGGTATAAGGTCGTATCCGCGGCGGGCCTTGAAGTAGGCGGGCAAATCATAGGCATAGAATCGATTGGCCGTAAATTCATAACTATCGCTGAATACGGCCCGCATCGGATTGCCGAAATAGGGCTGCAGTCCGGTTCTGTCACCATACAAATGATTATAAAATTTGAGCACGCTCAGCGAATCAAAATGGTTGAGGATGGGCCCTTGTTTGGGTGAAGCTGCCATTTCGGTACTTTCCCCGGTACGCACCGCCCAAAATCCGATTACTTTCCAGGTGCCTTTGGAGAAAGCATAACGTAGGGTGTCTTTTTGTACATATGAAGTAACCTCTTTCATATCAGCCGTATCCAGCCGTTTTGTTTCGTTATTACCGGAAGCCTGACCAGCAATTTGTTTAGCTATCACCACAGCGATCAGTCGGGGTAAAACTTTTGTCGGACTATCAGGTTTAACCAACGGTACTGCCAGCATTTGCCCACCGCTTACCGTGGTGGTGCCAAACTCCAGAGAAATAAAGCCGTCTTCGGGTGTCAGAAATGACCCGCCCGGGGGCCAGCCGCTGCCGTTGGTGACATCAACAATCAAGTGCCTTTTGCGTGCTTCCTGCATTACCGTGCGTAGGTTATCATAATAATCAGGGGTGTCCCAGCTTAATTTTCTTGCCTCGTCTTTCTCGTTTTTGACCGGGATCCTTCGGTTGAGCGGTTGTACTTCAACTCCTGCAAAACCGTTATCCGAAAACAGGTTAAGCTCCCGTTTCAATTCCGTTTTTTCAACCAGGTTGCCGGGCCACCACCAACGACACATCGGCCCGAATTTAATTGGAGGCTGACTAAAGTTCTTTAATGTAAAATCATAAATGGGCAACCAGTTTTTTATTGGGAGATTTGTTTGGTTTTGCCCATAAGATAGCTGGGTGCCCATTAAAAAGGCACCAAATAAGGTAATTTTGCTCCGCATTTTTATTGAATTTTGGGAGAATAATGCAAACCATTGCTCGTTGTACAGAGCAATGGCTTACTTTGCTGAATTGACTTTTATAACTTATCGTTAGTCAGCTTTTCAAGGGCCGGGATGGGGAATAAAGTGGAAGGCGGTAGCCTTTTACCGGCCGCCGGAATTTCTGTTTTATATCGGCCGGTTCTAAGCAGGTCAAACCATCGTTTGTCCTCTTCCATAAATTCATACCCTCTTTCCCTGAATACCATATCATCGAAAGTGCTTTGGGTTAGTCCCGCGGGAAGATCAACAGCGGCATTGACGGTTGTAATGCCGACGCCATAACCTCTTCTCCGAACCATATTAACCGCGTTGTAAGCATCTGCCGAAGGGCCATTGACTTTATTTTCGGCTTCAGCGAAGATCAGCAGAACGTCTGCATAGCGGTATAAAAAGAAATCATTGCCGGCTCCGGTTTCGGATGGAGCGAGCGGGTCCCGGAATTTGCCGTACAACAGATCGTTTGGCGGGGCTACATTAATGACCACGTTAGCGCCATTTACAATGGCTTTGTTGTACAGGGTCCATGCCTTTCTCGGATCATTATCATCCCAATTTTTGATAAACGGAGTTGTGCTTAATGCCCCAAATGTTTCATTGCCGGCTGCCGCAAACCCTTGGAACTGATTGATTGCTGCCGCATAATCTGCAACAAAACTGCCAAGTCCGTTTGATCTTGAAAATTTTAATGCGAAAACTTCTTCAGAACTTGTAGCCGAGGTTGGCGAGAAAATATCACTGAATGATGCCAGCAGGTCATAGCCATAAACAGACTTGTTATCAATCACTTCTTTGGCTTTGGTGCGCGCATCAGCATAACGGGCTAAGGTTAGGTAAACATCAGCAAGTGCAACCTTCGCTGCTCCTGCGGTGGCCCTTCCATACTGGGTGGTAGTGTTTGGCAGGTTAGCTTCAGCAAATTGAAGGTCGCTGATGATCTGGTTATAAACTTCGGCCACCTCTGCCAGGGGCTGCCCTGTATTTTGGGCATCTGCAACCGGCTGCAAGCGCAACGGTACTTTTCCCCAGCACCTCACGAGTTGATAATAACAGATCGCCCTTACAAACCGGGCTTCACCGATATATTTGTTCCCGTTGGCGAAAGTTCCGCCCTGTAAAACATTGATCAGAATGTTAGCCCTGGAAATAGCCTGATAAAACGTCGGCCAAAAATTATCTTGGTAGGTGATCTGTGTGAAATCGTAATTGGCATATGCTTCCTGCGGGGTATACCGTGAATGAGCGTAATCTTCCAGCAGCGTCAATGCTGCAGTATAGTGAGACTCCCATAAGCGTCCGCGGCTGCGGGTTAGGGGCTCATAAATGCCGACTGTTGCCGACTCGATTGATTGCGCGTCAAAGTTTCCGTAAAGCAGCTGGCTTTGTGGTTGTTCTGCAAGGAACTTTTTGCATCCTGTGCCGGTGATGATACCTGCTAATAATATAATGGAGAAAAGTTTTTTCATGACCTGAGTAAATTAAAATGTTGCACTTAAACCCAATGTGATTGTCTTGGCGGTAGGGTATTGAAAATAATCTATGCCCTGACGGTTGTTGGTGCCGCTAAAGGCATTTACCTCTGGATCATAGCCCGTATATTTAGTAAAGGTGATCAGGTTTTGCCCGCTGACATAAAATGAAAGGTTATTGATCTTCAATATTTTCGATGGTACCCTGTAAGACAACCTGATGTTTTTCATTCTGAAAAAGGAAGCATCTTCAATAAATTGGTCCGATTCGCGCGCTACAAAGCGATCTGATACAACAGGATAATAGTTATTAATAGTTGATAGCTTGTTAAATTGAACATCGGGCAGCGTTAGCTGATAAGCTGTAAGGTTATTGATTTTCCCTCCCTGTACGCCCGCCCAGGTCATATTCAGGCTGAAACTTTTATACTTGAAATTGAAATCGGCACCGTAGAAGAAATTGGGAAGCGAACTGCCTGCAATTTGATTGTCTGATGCATTGATTAAACCGTCGCCGTTCACATCCTGATAAATTGGGAACCGGTTACTGTCGTAACCTACAAAATGAGGAGTGTAGAACGAGAATAATGGCTGGCCGACACGGACAATAGTTAATGCATTATTCCCGGCATTCAATGGGTCTGAAAGGATGTCGCGATTCCTGTTAGTCGCTTTAACAACGTTCACGTTTTTCGAGAAGTTCAAGTCTACGCTGAATGAAATGTCTTTGGTGTTGACAAATGTTGCACCGGCCGTTACTTCCACACCTTTATTTTGCACCCTGCCAACGTTTGCGGAAATGCTGCCGAAACCGGACGATTGCGGTAATTGAACCGTAGCCAAAAGGTCTTTAGTGTCTTTAATATAATAATCCAGTGACAGGCGGTATTTATCCTGTTTCATACCAAAATCAATACCGATATCTGTTTGAGTTGTTGTTTCCCAGGTTAAATTCTTATTGGCCAAATTAGGTGCTAAACCTACACCAACTCCGTTTCCGCTGCCCTGGGCGGTATTAACAACGGTTGCCAGGTAAAGCGACTGATATGGACTTATCGCCTGGTTACCGGTTTGTCCCCAGCTGGCACGGAGTTTTAAGTTAGAAACTTCTGTGTTTTTAAGAAATTCCTCTTCGCCGATACGCCAGCCGCCCGAAAAAGAACTGAAATTTGCCCATTTATGAAGGTCCGAAAACACGGATGCACCATCCCGCCTGAAGCTTGCTGAAAACAGGTACTTGCTGTTGTAATCTAACTGTGTCCTGGCAAAAAAAGATGCAATTGTTGTTTTCGTAATAGAGGTAACCGGAATGGCAGCCGAAGTTGCGGCCTGAATGGCATTATCGCTTAACTGATCGGATGGAAAGCCTGTACCTGCCAATATAATGGAACTGAAATTATCCTGCTGGGCAGAAAAACCGGCTACGGTTTCCGTACGCAGCTTGCCAAATGTTTTGGTGTAGGTTAAAAAATCCTCAAACAGGTAACCGTATTTTTTGGATTCAGCCAATCGTGCGCTTTGTTTGGTCACAACGAGCATGGTAGACGGGTAATAGGTATCGCCTCTTGTGTTGGTATAATTAAATCCTAACCTTGTTGTATTTGATAATCCTTTTATCGGATTGGCTACCAAATCAATACCTCCCTGGTAATAATACGTAGTGGTTTTGTTTAATACATCCAGTAAAGCAGCCGGGCTTTCGGTAGCCGGTCCGCTGAAACTGTAAGGCGACACTTTTGAGTAACTGCCGCTGGCATTCCGCACAGGAACGGTTGGTACAGCAAGGAGGGTAGCCCCGATCCCGTTTGCGCCGCCGCCGGTACTGTTGCTTCCGTCGGTATTTACAAATCCATTTTCTGTAGTTCTGCTGGCGGTTGAACGGGTGATGATCGTTAGC
>NZ_DASVOB010000401.1:0-7614 GCF_036383575.1 Mucilaginibacter sp. | reverse complement strand
CGGTTTAAAACAGATTTAAAAGTATCGGCAGTTTCAAATATCAGCTCAATATCTGCCCGGTTCAAATCTTTTATACCCAATAAGTGTCGTGTGCTCAGTCCTGCCATGTCGGTTATGATCCTATTTGTATTTAATCCTTGTTGTTGTTAGTTATGTCATTGCGAGGTACGAAGCAATCGCACGGAGGCAGAGCCGCCCTGTATAGCATGCGATTGCCACGCTATCGCTCGCAATGACATATTATTATATTATTCCTGTGCCTCTGAAACAAGAACTATCTTGTCTTCACCATCAGTAGCCTTCCAGCTTACCACTACTTTTTGCGACGCGATAGAATCAACCTCGATACCTACATAATCTGCTGATACCGGGATATGACGGGAGTAGCGGCGGTCAACCAAAGCCAGCAGCTCTATCTTTTCCGGTCTGCCGAACGCCTGCAGGGCATCCATGGCGGCGCGGATAGTGCGGCCTGTCCATAGTACGTCATCCATCATGATCACTTTTTTGCCTTCAATAATAAAATCTATTTTGGTTTGATTAGGCACGAGTTGTGATTCACGGCGGCGGAAATCATCGCGGTAAAAAGTAATGTCGAGGTCGCCTTGCAGTATGTTTTTCTCGGGAAGGATCTTTCTTAGTTCTTCGGCAACGCGTTTGGCTAAATAGATGCCACGTGGCTGAATACCAATTAATACTGTATTTGAAAAGTCGTTATGATTTTCAATTAACTGGCGACATAAACGTTGTATAGTGATTTGAAACTTTTGTCCGTCGAGCAGTGTTAGATTTTGCATCGTATGGGTGGATTTGGGCAAAAGTAATAATTTGTTTTCAGTTTTGGAGGATGAGTTTTGAAAGTGGGGTTTAGTCGCAACTCTTTTTTAACAGGCGCTCTTCACGGTGTCATTGCGAGGAACGAAGCAATCTCCTACGTATAGAGTCGTTTTTATGGCCGCCCTGTAAAGTTTGCGATTGCTTCAATGACGGGTGGGAGTCGGGAATGAGGATTATTCTGATAGCTTCTTCAAAGCTGTCATCGACCTTTCCGCATCCTTCTTCGCTACAAAAATATGGTCATGATAATAGGCTGCCACCACATTACAGCTGATATTTTCTTTAGCCAGCGCGGTTGCAAATGCTGCGGTCAGCCCGGTTGCTTCTAATGATGAATGGATAGTTAATGTGATCCAGGCGGCAATGTAAGTATATTCAAGGTTTAATTTATCGGCGGTTTCCTTTTTGAGGATAAGGGTTATAGCTTCCTGTTCTTTAAAAAACGCTATAATGTCATCGGTATTGATGTTAGTTAACGAGGATGTTGTGCAATAAACATAATCACCTTCATTAAGCGCTGGTGTCATGTTTTTAAGCAGGGTATTGAGGTTGGTTTCTCCGGTCATATGACAAAAGTAAATTAAAAACATGTCATTGCGAGGCACGAAGCAATCGCACGGAAGTATAGCCGCCCTGTATAGCATGCGATTGCTTCGTACCTCGCAATGACATGTAATTCAAATCAAAAAGTTTCACCCAACAAAAAAGCCTCCCGATTTATCGGGAGGCTTGTATAAAGTGTTAAGCTAAATTATGCTTCTTCTTCAGAGCTGTTAGCAGCAGGTGCAGCCTTGCGGGCTTTGTTTTCAGCACCTTCCATTTGCTCTTTTAACTGAGCTAATACGCTAAGATCGCCTAAAGTTGATTTTTCAACAGAATCTTTCACTTTTTTCACCGCGTTAGTAGCAGCTTTTGCTTCTTTTTTGCGGTTTTCAAATTCCTGTACGCGGGCATCAGCACGGGCTTCTTCCCAGATACGTGAGTGTGAAATAACGATACGTTTGTTTTCTTTGTTAAATTCAATGATTTTGAATTCAGCAGCTTCTTCAGCTTTCAGGCTCTTGCCGTCTTCTTTAACCAGGTGTTTGGTTGGCGCAAAGCCTTCAACACCGTAAGGTAAAGCTACGATAGCACCTTTGTCGGTTACTTTGATAACAGTACCTTCATGGATCGAGTCGATAGTGAAGATAGTTTCAAATGTATCCCAAGGGTTTTCTTCAAGCTGTTTGTGGCCTAAGCTCAATTTGCGGTTTTCAACATCAAGTTCAAGTACAACCACGTTTAATTTTTCACCAACTTTAGTGAATTCGTTAGGGTGGTTAACTTTTTTAGACCAAGAAAGGTCAGAGATGTGGATCAAGCCGTCGATGCCGTCTTCCAGTTCAACAAACACACCAAAGTTGGTCATGTTTTTAACTGTAGCTACGTGCTGAGTACCAACTGCATACCTTTCAGCAGCGTTTTGCCATGGATCAGGAGTTAATTGTTTAACACCTAATGACATTTTGCGCTCTTCGCGGTCTAAAGTCAATACTTGAGCTTCGATCTCGTCACCAACTTTCAGGAATTCCTGAGGGTTGCGCAGGTTTTGTGACCATGACATTTCTGATACGTGGATCAAACCTTCAACACCAGGGATGATTTCAAGGAATGCGCCGTAATCAGCAACGGTAACGATTTTACCTTTAACTTTTGAACCAACCTGAATTTCTTCAGAAAGGCTTTGCCAAGGGTGAGGGGTTAATTGTTTCAAGCCCAGAGCGATACGTTTTTTCTCGTCATCAAAGTCAAGAACAACAACGTTGATCTTTTGATCCAATGCCAAAATTTCACGTGGGTGCTCAATACGGCCCCATGAAATATCTGTAATGTGCAGTAAGCCGTCAACACCACCAAGGTCAATGAATACACCAAAGTCGGTAATGTTTTTAACGGTACCTTCCAATACCTGACCTTTTTCAAGGCGTGCAACAATTTCTGTTTTTTGATTTTCCAGATCGTCTTCGATAAGCACTTTATGTGATACCACAACGTTCTTGAATTCGTGGTTGATTTTAACAACTTTGAATTCCATAGTTTTACCTACGTACACATCGTAATCCCTGATAGGTTTGATATCGATCTGTGAGCCAGGTAAGAAGGCTTCAACGCCCATAATGTCAACAATTAAACCACCTTTAGTACGGCTCTTAACAAAACCGGTGATGATCTCATCATTATCAAGGGCTGAATTAATGCGCTCCCATGATTTTTGAGTTTTTGCACGTTTGCGTGAAAGTACTAACTGACCGTTAGCGTCTTCCTGCGACTCAACAAAAACGTCAACTTTGTCACCGATCTTAAGATCTGGTGTGTCACGGAATTCTGATACTGATACTAAACCGTCTGATTTGAAACCTACGTTAAGCACAACATCTTTGTTGTTAACGTTAACAACAGTACCGGTGATGATTTCGCCTTTGGTGATAGAGCTGAAAGTTCCATCATACAATTTCTCAAATTTCTCACGGTCGTCATCGCTGTAGTTACCAAATTTTTTGTCGTCAGCATCCCAGTCGAAATCTTCGCTTGGTGTAGCTGCAATTTTTGATTTGATCTCTTCGATAGAGATTGAATCAGCTTCTGATTCAATAGTTTCCTTTTCGCCAGACGCATTAACTGTACCCAGTTCAGCTTCTTTCGCTTTTAATTCTTTTTCTGCTTCTTGTTTTTTTGCCATTAAATAATTTTTCTCCTTTTCCCAATTTGTTAATTGGGACTGCAAAGGTACGGATATATTTTATTGAAAAAAGAAATTTTTTAATGTTAATTGCTTATATTCAGGCCATTTTGCATTGAAAAAGACAGTTTTTTGGTGCTGATTATCCGATAGGAGTGTAAAACAGCACTTTAGGGAGGTGTTTGATGCCTGTAGATTGTTTTAAACGCTTGTTAATTTGTGCTCGATCTCTTCAAAAATCAACATGAAATCATTCAGCATTTCATCCCGGTAGGTGCTTAATATTTCATCCATCAGTGCTTCCTGCTCCGGTGTAAAGGGATTATTCCAAACCCGCATGCAAATCCGTTTAAGTGCATAAGCTATCTGATGTGTTTCCGCATAGGTATGCAGGTACTGGCTTTTTTTAAATCCTTCGTAAAATTTAAAGAAAACATCAGTGTTCTTAAGTCCGGCAAAAATTAAAAACTCCTTTATTTTATCTTCCCGGCAACCGCTCAGGTGATCATAAAATTCGTTAACACTTATTTTACCTGTTGTGAGCAGCAGGTTATCGATAATAAGCTCCAATGCTATGTGGCCTAAAAAGAAAGGCTTAACCGGCGAGCCTGAAAGGGCAGGGGCAAGCAGCTTTTTTAACTCATGTGAGCGCGTGGTGAAAAAGTCGGACGAGTGAAAATAACGATCTACATCAAGGTGCTTGTTCCATCCGTCTATAATAGAATTGATCTCGTTATCAGTATGGTGCAGTTTTTCGGGGTGGAGGATAATGGTTTTATCGGCATTTTTTAACAGGTCGGGCAGTACCGTTCCCAGCACGTGGTAACAGTTGGCAGTATGCCTGTCGAAATAAAAATGTGATAAAAAATTCATAGCCCTTGCTTTGCAAAATACCCGGTTTTGCTCAAGATACAAAATATAAGTAATTATTTGAAACAGAGTTTACCTATAGTTAACCCGGTAAGGGATTATTAAATTGACGACGCGGGGTTGATGCTTACGTCAATTCCCGAAACATTAAAGGCGTAAAAGGAGGCACCTACGGAGCCAAAAGTTTGGCGTTTCTTCCTATAAACATGGTACTCCTCCGGAGTTTAAGATGGTGAAAACACAACTCCGGAGGAGTACCATGTTTGTAGAAAATATAAATTCATTGTTTCGGCTCCGTAGGTGCCTCCTATCGCCTGCAAATAGAATTTCTCATGAAATGATCACATTACCGCCCGCGTCTTATCTATCAATTTTACCTCCTTCCCCCAATTATTCTTTTATATTTGCACCTTTTTGAAACAGAACTTGATATGAACTTTGTTGAAGAATTACGCTGGCGCGGCATGCTGCATACCGAAATGCCCGGAACCGAGGATATGTTAAATAAAGGTATGGCTTCGGGGTATATCGGGTTTGATCCAACTGCCGATTCATTGCACGTTGGCCACCTTACCCAGATCATGACCCTGATCCACTTTCAGCGCGCAGGCCATAAACCTTATGCTTTGGTTGGTGGTGCTACCGGCATGGTGGGCGATCCATCGGGCAAATCGGCCGAGCGTAATTTGTTATCAGAGGATGTGCTGCAACATAACCTGGAAGCTGTAAAAAAGTAACTTACCCGTTTTCTTGATTTTAACACCGGTGCCAACAGCGCCGAAATGGTGAACAACTACGACTGGTTCAAAAGCTTTACTTTTCTTGATTTTATCCGTGATGTAGGTAAGCACATCACCGTTAATTACATGATGGCCAAGGATTCGGTAAAGAAACGACTGGAAGGTGACACCGGTATGTCATTCACTGAGTTTACTTACCAACTGGTACAGGGCTACGATTTTTATTACTTGTGGAAGCACCATAACTGCTCACTACAAATGGGCGGCAGCGATCAGTGGGGTAACATTGTTACCGGTACTGAGTTGATCCGCCGTAAAGACAGTGGCGAGGCTTTTGCCTTAACTACCAACCTGATCAAAAAGGCTGATGGTACCAAATTTGGCAAAACCGAAAGCGGTGCGGTATGGCTTGATGCTGAGCGCACTTCGCCATACCAGTTTTACCAGTTTTGGTTAAACACTACCGAGGTTGACGCCAAATCATACATCCGTATTTTTACCTTGCTTGATCGTGAGGTTATAGAGGTTATGGAAGTTGAGCATGATGCTGCTCCTCATACTCGTATACTGCAAAAAGCTTTGGCAAAAGATATTACCATTCGCGTGCATGGTGAAGCTGAATATGAAAAAGCGATCAAGTCATCGGAATTTTTGTTTGGTAATATAGGTATCGAGTTTTTGAACGAATTGAGTGAAAACGAAGTATTGGGTTTGTTTGCGGGGGTGCCTAACTATACTATAGCGGTAAGCGAACTGGAGCAAGGTATTAATGCTGCTGACCTGTTAGCAGCTAAGACCTCAGTTTTTGCTTCAAAAGGCGAAGCAAAAAAAATGATACAAGGCGGTGGCGTTGCTATCAATAAAGTTAAGATAGGTACCGTCGATGATGTGTATAATAATGATGCGCTGATAGGAGGTAAATTCATTGTAGCTCAAAAAGGTAAAAAGAATTACTTTTTAATAGTTGCGGAATAAATTAGGCCATTGAGTCATTCGATAAATTGCCATTAAGTCATTCGATAAATTGTCATTAAGTCATTAGCACGATTAATGATTTAATGACGAAATGACCCAATGATAGAAAAGCGATAGGTTAAATAAAACCCGTCGCTTTTTTGTTAGCCAAATATTTGCAAATACGACAAATGGTAATTATATTTGTACATATGTCGTATAAGCCAAAGCCGGATACTAAAAATGAGGTCAATGAGCCAATGGCCGCCTATGTTGTTCAGGGTGCGATGCCTTCGTTTTATAGTTTATTGAATGGTTCAAAGCAGGTAAAAGCTTCTTCTGATTTTGATATCATCAGCCTGGCCCGTAAGGGATTCCCGAAAAGCGCTTTGCTTTCTCTTGCAAAAAAAATCTCCCTTAATATCCAGGAGCTTGCCAATATACTTCATATCTCTGAGCGTACCTTACAGCGATACGAGGATGATGTCATTATCAAAACCGAATATGCAGAAAAAGCTATTGAGCTTGCGCGGCTCTACACTCGCGGAGAGGAAGTTTTTGAATCGATGGATAAATTCAAGATCTGGATCAAAACACCGTCGGTGGTTTTCAGGGGTGAAGCTCCTGTAACTATTTTGGATACTTCGGCTGGTTTTGATATGGTTTTCAAAGAGCTTGGCCGTATAGAGCACGGTATTTTTGCCTGATGATACTTTACCGTATTACTAAATGTAACTATGCTGCGGACCTAAGTGGTACCGGAGCGCGATTATACGGTGGCCGCTGGAACAGTGAGGGTAAACCGATGCTTTACCTGGCTTCATCAAGATCATTGGCAGTGCTGGAAGTCTTGGTCCATTTAGATCCCTTGATAATTCCGGGCAATTACTGTCTTGTAGACATCGAGGTGCCGGATGATAAAATAACCACAGTTGATATTGAACGTTTACCTGAAGATTGGAGGGATATATCTGGTTCCGTAATTTTGCGCGAATTTGGGGACGCATTTCTCAAAAAGCAGGAATACTTATTAATGAAAGTACCCTCATCAATTGTTCCTGCGGAATATAATTACCTCCTTAATCCCCTGCATCCCGATGCTTTTGATGTGAAACTTTTGAAAAGAGAGCCTTTCGGGTTTGACAGGAGGCTTCTTTAGTCATTAGGTCATTTGATAAATCGTCATTAAGTCATTGTATTAGAGGAATAGAACTTGACCAATGATCTAATAACAAAAAAGGCGATGGAAACTACTTCCATCGCCTTTTTTATAATGACTCAATGACTTCTAAAGATCGCTCAACAAGTCGAGTTTTTTGGCATTATATTCTTCCTGCGAGATAAGGCCATTATCAAACAGTGTTTTTAGTTTCTTTAGTTTTTCGGTAAGCTCATCTGGTTTGGCGGCAGGTGCAGACGACGGTGTTTCCTGTACAACAGGTGCTGGTGCTGCAACCGGTGCTGGTGGAGTTACCGGTGCGGCAGGTGCTGCAT
>NZ_DASVOB010000400.1:0-6146 GCF_036383575.1 Mucilaginibacter sp. | reverse complement strand
GCAAGAAGTTGTAGTGGGATAGTAGCCAGCAGCGGTAAAAATGCTTCGTCGGCGTCGGGGATCTCAATACAGTAATCGGCCATGTTTTTTACTTTGACATCGCCCTGGGTAACAATAGCTATCACTATTCCCTTTCGGGCCTTAACCTCCTGTATATTACTGATCACCTTTTCGTACGACGAATTTTTTGTGGCGATGAAGATCACCGGCATCTGCTCGTCAATTAACGCAATGGGGCCGTGCTTCATTTCGGCGGCAGGGTAACCCTCGGCATGGATATAAGAGATCTCCTTTAATTTTAAGGCACCTTCCAAAGCCACCGGGAAGCCAAACCCCCTGCCCAGGAATAGGCAGTTAGGCGCATTTTTTATTTTTGATGCAATGTCCTCAATCAATTCATTGTCCTGGAGCAGCGTTTGTATTTTATCAGGTATGGTATCCAACTCGGTTAGCAGATTGGTGAGTTTGGCGGGCGTTAAGGTGCCTTTATGCTGCGCTATATATAATGCTATTAAAGTTAAAACCGTAACCTGTGCTGTAAAGGCCTTGGTTGATGCCACGCCTATCTCTGGCCCGGCATGTGTGTAAACCCCTGCATCGGTTACGCGCGGAATTGACGAGCCCACAACATTGCAGACCCCCAGAATTGTTGCACCCCGTTCTTTCGCTATCTCAATCGCAGCTAAAGTATCGGCTGTCTCGCCCGATTGGGATACCGCCATCACAATATCCTTATCTGTAATTATGGGGTTGCGGTACCTGAACTCAGATGCGTATTCAACTTCTACCTTAATGCGCCCATATTCTTCAATAAGGTATTCGCCTGTTAAACCGGCATGCCATGAAGTGCCGCAGGCAATAATAATGATGCGCTCGGCATTTTTAAGCTTATCGGTATATTGTTTAATACCACCTAACTCTACTTTTCCTTCAAGCGGGAATATGCGGCCGCGCATACAATCCCTTATCGAGCGCGGCTGCTCAAAGATCTCCTTCATCATGAAATGTTCAAAGCCGCCCTTCTCTAATGATTCAAGCTTTAATTCCAACTCCTGGATCAATGGGGTTTGCACAACATTGTCCAGTTTCTTTATCAAAAGCCCGGTGGGTTTTACCAGCACTATTTCGTTGTCCTTTAAATACACTACGTTTTTAGTGTATTGGATAATAGGGGTGGCGTCTGATGCGATAAAATATTCGCCTTCGCCTACTCCAATAACAAGTGGGCTGCCTTTTCGGGCGGCAATCAGCTGATCCGGGTTTTCCCTGTCAAGGATAACAATGGCATAAGCGCCTATCACTGTATTTAAAGCTAAGCGGACAGCCTCTAACAGATCTGTTTGTTCGATATTTTGAATTTCTTCAATTAAGTGGATGAGGATCTCTGTATCTGTTTCACTTTTAAATGTATGTCCCCGGGCAACGAGTTCTTCCTTAAGGATCAGGTAATTTTCGATGATACCGTTGTGGATAATATGCAGCCGGTTATCATTTGAACTGTGGGGATGCGAATTTGCATCAGACGGGGCGCCATGTGTGGCCCACCTGGTATGCCCGATGGCTATATGGCCGCTTTTGTCCTTATCAGCAGTGTGCTCCTCAAGACAGGCTACTTTCCCGGTTTTTTTATATACATTGAAACCCTCATTATTTATAATAGCAATACCGGCGCTATCATAACCACGATATTCTAATCGTTTGAGGCCGTTTAACACAACGGGCCACGCATCTCTTGATCCGATGTAACCAACAATTCCGCACATAGTTTTAAGGCTTTAAATAGTAAATTAAGTTTATATGTTACTTGGTAAGTAAAATTATTTAATTGACTATCAATAAAGTACGAGCCCTGTTCAATTGCCCGGAAATTGTAAATCTGACGCCGTTTTACACGTTTAAACTGTAAAAGGATATAAATTGCTTTACATTTTAGTTGGTTGTATCATAATAGCAGACGGATAACGCGGCATTTCTTGCGAAATGGTTAATGAATAGCTATACACCGGTTTCCAGTGGCTGTCATCTTAATTTTGCAAGGTTTTGATCAAATTTTGGCTGTGAAGTTTATTGCGTGATTTTACAGAATGATATACGATTGAAGCCCTGCTATTTTATATCATTTTATTTTCAGTTAGGTTTAATTAACCAAAAAGAACCTGACAATGATATTCAACTCATTTACTTTTCTTCTTTTTTTTCCTGTGGTAACAGTTTTATATTTCCTGATGCCTCATAAATTCAGGTGGCTGCTGCTGCTTACAGCAAGCTGCTATTTTTATATGTTCTTTAAGGCCATATACATCCTTATCCTGTTTTTTACCATAATTATTGATTATACAGCCGGTATTTATCTTGAAAAAGTTAACGATCCTAAAAAGAAAAAGCTTTTACTGATATTGAGCCTTACGGCAAATATTGGGGTATTGGCGATATTCAAGTACTTCAATTTTTTTAATGCCAATTTATCGGGGATATTATACTGGATGGGGTACACCAACCCGATTCCGTTTTTACAGATCCTGCTCCCGATAGGGTTGTCGTTTCACACTTTTCAGGCCATGAGCTATACCATTGAGGTATCTCGCGGCCATCAAAAAGCCGAACATCATTTTGGGATCTATGCCTTATATGTTATGTTTTATCCGCAGTTGGTTGCCGGCCCTATCGAGCGGCCTCAAAACCTGTTGCCGCAGTTTAAAGCAGAGCATCGTTTTAATGCCCTGGATGTTTCTGAAGGTTTAAAAAGGATGCTGATCGGCTTTTTTAAAAAGGTTGTTGTTGCTGATAGGTTAGCGATATATGTAAAAACTGTTTTCAATAATTACCCAGAACATGGATCGGCCACCATTGTACTGGCCTCTTTGTTTTTTGCAGTCCAGATCTATTGCGACTTTTCAGGTTACTCGGATATTGCCATTGGCAGTGCAAGGGTGATGGGCTTTAAATTGATGGAGAACTTTAAGCGGCCTTATTTTGCAAAAAGTATAAGCGAGTTTTGGAGCAGATGGCATATCTCGCTTTCCACCTGGTTTAAAGATTATGTGTATATCCCCCTCGGAGGCAACCGGGTTAGCAAAAGCCGGCTATATTTAAACCTGTTTGCTGTTTTTATGATCAGCGGTTTATGGCATGGTGCCAACTGGACATTTATTGTTTGGGGGGCTTTACACGGTTTTTACCTTGTCTGCGGAATGGTAACGCAGAAATGGAGGGCCGCAGCAGCAAATAAATTGGGTTTAGGCAGTGGAGTATTTGCCAATTTTTTAAATATAACCTTTACAATTTTACTGGTTACTATCAGCTGGATTTTTTTCAGGGCAGTATCATTACAACAGGCCTGGGACCTACTAAGAGGAGTTTTTATTTATAAACCGGGTTTCTTCATCGGCGAACCTACTTACTTTCTGTATGATTTTATGGCCATAGCTGCCTTGTTTTTTTACGAGTTAAAGCAGGAGTACGGCCTTCACTCATTGCGGTTTCTACACAGCGAAAATTGGGGGGTTCGTATGGCTTCCTATTTAGGATTGGTTTTTATAATCCTGCTGTTTGGGGTTTTTGACGGAGGGCAGTTCATCTATTTTCAGTTTTAAATTATGAAGCAGTTAAAGGGAAATAACAATAGGTTTTTTATCAGGTTGCTAATGATCGTTGCGGCTTTCGTAGCTGTTGATCAGATAGCCGGCGCTTGTCTTTATTATTTTTTCACACACCAGGTTTCGGGCGAATATGCTGTGGCTAATCATGTGGTTTATAACTTAAATGAGGATGTGTTGGTTTTGGGCAGCTCAAGGGCTTCGCACCACTATAACTCGTCGTTGATAAAGGATGGGTTGAAGTTAAGTTGCTTTAATGGGGGCAGGGATGGAGAGGGACTTTTATACAGCACAGCTATATTTGAGCTGGCCTTGCAGCGCCATATACCCAAAGTTGTTGTTTTAGATGTAACCAGCGATGTACTGAGTGAAAAAGAGGATGAAAAGAACAGGCTTTCTATTTTACTGCCTTATTTAAAACAATCGGATGTTATTGGCAATATGATTGAAAAGAAAGATAGGCTGGAGCTGTTAAAAAGCCATCTGCAAACTTACCGCTACAATGGCCAGGTGGTTTCCATATTTCAGCATTACTTTTTATCATCAGGTAACACTGTTATGGGTTTTAACCCTTTGGATAATAAAATGGATGCCAGCCGGGTTTCAACTCATACATCGCTTAAGCCATATTCCGACAGCATATCTGCCGATAATGTGGATGCAATGAATTTATTCATAAATGAGTGTAAGAGGCAAAAGATCCAGCTGTTTGTTTTCGTGTCTCCCAGGTATAATGATGATACAGAACAAAATTCCTACTTGAAAATGAAGAGTATTTGTAACAGTAACAACGTGATCTTTCATGATTTTACCAATGACGCCTATTTTAAAAATCCCGAATATTATTCAGACAGGGCACATTTGAATGGTAAGGGGGCCGACTTATATACCGATACCATTGTGGCTTTCATGAAGAAAAGGTTAAACCCTGCAATTAATGTTCAATACCTCAGCAAAAACGAAGAGTTTATATCCCAAAAGTAATATTGTACTGCAACTTCTATCAATAAAAAAGGCCGCTTTATGATAACACATAAAGCGGCCTTTTGCTTAACTAAGCTTGGGGTGAATAATTTTAATTAATTAACTGTTTTAACACCTGCTCCTGCTGTTACTACTGCCGGAACGTTTGCAGCTGCATCAAGCAATGAAGTGTAAGAGTAAGACGGTACCCAGGTTGATAAAGATGAGGTAATGTCGTTGCTACCGCAATTAGAATAAACGTTAGTTGTTATACCGCTGAAGTAACCTACAGGGTCGCCATCTAAGTTAGTAGTAAGTGGTTTTCTACAGCCTGAGAAATACTCATTATCTGTCCTTACTGTACCACCGTATCTTGCGCCGATAGAATAACCATCATTGTTTAAGTGGTAGTTGTTGTACATGTGGATGCTACCGAATACCAAAGTTGGTTCCCTTTCAGACACATTGTACCAGTAGTTGTGGTGTACTGTAACGTGTAGTTTGCCTGTGTTGGCTGCAACAGCATCGCTTGATATCGAACCAATAAGCAATGACAGGTAGGTGTCATGGAATTTGTTCCATGAAATGGTTACGTAGTCAGAACCTTCGGCAACGCCGATGTCTTTACCCCAGTAATCCCAGCCATGGCTGCGGTCTGTAGCAAAATCGCAATGGTCAATCCAAACGTGGTGTGATTGGAATTTAACATATATACCACACTCAGTTACATAGTTTCTAAACGTAACGTTTTGGATGATGATGTTGCTAACTGTGAAAAGGTAAAGGTTCAGGCTCTGGATAACTGCGCCGGTTTTACCGATGATGGTGGTATTTGAACCAACATAAACTGGAGTTAAGCCTGATCCGCTAATTGTTCCGGAAACATAGACAATCTTGGGCGAATTGCCTGCTACCGCGGATTTGAATGCGGCAAGTGTGCTTACTGTTACTGCAGTTGCTCCTTTACCACCGGTTGTTGTTCCGTTAACATTAGCGTAGCCGGTTAATACTGTACTTAATACAGAGCCGGTTGCTGGTGTTGAGGTGGCTGGGTTACTTGTAACAGGGGTACCTGTACTGCTGCTTGCAGTTCCGGTGAGGGTGTAAGTGTACTTTCTTCCGTTCGTGATCGGGCTGCTGTTGTCGGAAGTTGAGAAGTACAAACCGGTATCCCAGTGGCTGAAGCGACCTTTACCGATGTCCCTGATGTCAGCATGGAGCGAGTGGGCCGGACCTAATGCAACACCGTTTTCATAAACCTGGAGTGTTGAAGCGGTTGGAGCAGTGTTTGAATCTCCGCTTACAGAAATGGGGCTGATTTTGTAAGCATAGCCTTCATCTAACCGGATTGAAGCCGGAGCGATCGTGTAAACGGTAGGAGATGTGGCTGTTGTTGCCAGGCTTGCGCTGGCATTTAAATCATTAATTGGAACGGTTACTGGTGTCTCTGCATTTTTGGAGCAACTTCCAATCAGGATAAGCGTACTCAATGCCAAACTGCCAAGAGTCATTTTTTTTAAGGATTTTGTTTTTTGCATGTTATAATTTTTAATTAAGCCCTCGAAACGTGGTCTTATATTAAAAATT
>NZ_DASVOB010000399.1:0-4290 GCF_036383575.1 Mucilaginibacter sp. | reverse complement strand
ATGGTTTCCAGGCTGCGGCATAGCAACAATTGTTCAAAGCTTACTTCGCCTTTTTTGCTGAGTTTATCGGCCCAGTCGATGAATACCCAGTCACCGGGGAGGCCTTCCATCAGTCCGTTTTTATCGCGGCGCTGCAGGCAGTAGCTCATCAGGCTTTGCATGCGCGGGTACATTTGTTTGATGAAACTTTTATCGCCGGTGTACTGGTAGTAGTCATAAATTCCCATGAACCAGTAAAAAGTATAATCCATAATGGTGTTGATGTGACTGGTTACCGGGTCTTTACCGCGCAGGGCATACAACGTACGGGTTACCGTTGGCGAATCAAAATACAGGTAATAATTCATGAGGTAGCTTTGGTAAGCATCGCCCGACCAGATCCACCTGTCCCTCTTGATGCCGTCGATAAAAAATTCGCGCGTATTCTGTTGCAGCGTATAGGCTGATACATCCCAGATCTTGTTCACCTGTTCATCCGAACATTTAAAACTCCCCCGCTGCGCAACCGGCGAATACTCGTAAAGCATGGAAACATCGTCGGCACTTACATTGTCATCAAATAATACATTGATGTAGCGGAATGCTCGGGAGCCCTCCATGGTATAATCAGCTTTTTGAGGCTGATCTATGTTAATGCTATCCAGCAATTCGCAGGTTGCTGTAGCTAAAGCTTCTTCTTTGGATTCGCCGTAGCAGAGTTTAACATTGCCTTTACCTTTTAAGCCGATGAGTTTTGCATATCCAAAGGTTTCCTTACCGAAATCAACCAAAATGGAGTGTTCTTTTCGTTCGGTTTTTGCGGGCTTGTGCTCCTCTGTGGGCAAACGGAACGCAGACGGGATTTTATCCGCCGAATCAAAGTTCCAGTTACCGGCGTTAACGTATTTGGTGGCCGATACATCAGAAGTTTTGCCCGATTCATCAATCCACTCCTTATCCTCATAAGTTACCAGCCAGGAGGTATCTGACACCAGTTTCTGCCCCTTAACAAATATGGCAGGAGCAGCAGCCTGGTTATGGACTTTGAGACTAAGCCTGTGCCTGCCAGCCGGCACATGGATATTTTTCGGGTAACCTGCTAATGCCTTACCATCGAGCTTTACATTGTATTGTCCCTCAACGGCCAATTCAACTGTTTCGGGATTGGTGAGCGTAAAATCCTTATGAAAATCAACCAGTACATAGTGACTGTCCAGTTTCCAGAATGGCGGGAAGAAGGCCCCACGCTCGGTACGGCGGTTTTGCATCCGGTTGCTCAGCCATGCTTCATAATCACCGGGATACCAGATCCAGGTGGCTTTTTGTGCTTTGGCGACATCGGCAAAAAACACCAGGCCGAGCAACATGACCAATACATGCTTTTTATTGATTTTTGTATGGGTAGATATTTTATGCATTTTAATGTCCGTTAAAAATGAGGTATAAAGCAATCATCATTATGGTAAGCAGTGCCCAGGCAATTTTTACACGCCGGGTAGGTTTAGCGGTATTGTGTATTTCCGATAGGGTTGCCTGGTAAACCGTAGGCGCGTTATCAAACAGCGAGATCAAAATCGCCGATACGGCCAGGAAAACAAATATGAAAAACGACAGCATCAGGTAATGCGGCCAAAAGCTATACTTAGCGGGCGGAAGAACCCATAAATACACCACGCCTGTACCTAAACTAAAGGCCGAGCCAGCTGATAAGATGACATTTACCGCTTTGCGGGTAGTCCGTTTCCAATAAACCGTAAGCAGGAAAACCACGGCCAGCGGCGGCGCGATGAAGCCCAATACCGATTGAAATACATCGAACAGGTTGAGACCTTTTATGCTGTCGATAGCCAGCGCCATGCCTATGGCAAACAGGCAGCCGGCAATTACGGCATAACGCCCTACCTTGATCAGGTCTTTGTTAGTGGCCTTAGGGTTGATCTTTTCGGCATAGATATCCATGGTAAAAACCGTGCTCAGCGAGTTGAGCGATGAGCCAATTGTACCTACCAAAACCGCGATTAGCACAACGATAACCAAACCGTTCATGCCGGGCGGGAAGAGATTGGTAACCATGGTCATATAAGCTAACGCCGGGTCGCTCAGATGCGGATAGAGGATAAAACACAAAATACCGGTGAGGATAAACAGCGGCAGCGAAAGTATTTTGAGCCAGCCAATAAAGTTAACGCCAAGCTGCCCCTGCTCCAGGTTTTTAGCCCCAAGCACAGATTGTACCATGGCCTGATCTGTGCAGAAAAAAGCTACAGCTGATACCGGGTAGCCCAGCAAAATAGCATACCATGGATATTTAACATCACTTGCCGGGTGAATAAGGTTCCAGTAGCTTGAGGGCGTTTGGTGAAACACCGCCGATAGCCCGCCTGCTTTGTCTACGCCCAACACAGTTAAGGTTAACGATACGCCAATGAGCAGCAGCATCTGGAAAACGTTTACTTTGGCTATAGCTTTTAAACCACCTGTAAAGGCGAATAAACCCGCAAAAGATACCAGTACAATAACCGATTGCCACATGGGGATCCCAAGGATCTGCCTTACTAAAAAGCCGCCGGCAAACAGCCCCAGTGACAGCCATGAGATGAGCATTTTGATCAGTGCATACCAGGCCAGGATATTGCGGGTTGAATCGCCATAGCGGTTGCCCATGAACTCGGGCATGGTTGATACCTTGGCTGCGATGTATTTCGGCGCGAAAACCAGCGCCAGCAGCATCAGGAACACAAAGGCATACCAATCAAAATTAACGGCTACTATCCCTGTGCTATAACCGATACTTGCAAAGGCCAGCAACATGGACGGTCCCACATTGGTGCCCCACATATTAAAACCGATGCTTGCCCAACCTAATGATTTATTGGCCAGGAAAAGGGTTTCGTCCGTTTTGTTTTTATTGCCGAAACTGGCGCGGTAACCGATGACCATTAAAACAATTAGGTACACTGCCACAACCGAGTAATCCAACAGCGTGAGGCGCGATACGATATTGCTCATGCCCAATATCATGCGCTTAATTCGTTTACGGTTAAATTAAATTCGGTGAGGATGTCATCAACCTTTACGGGTTTACCGCTTTGTAATGATCGGTCCATAGCCTGAAGCAAAGCGATAGTACCTATGCCTTCTTTGATGTCGGGATAAGCGGTGTAACCTTCGGTGATGCTATCAGCAAAGTATTCGAGGTAATTTTGATACTCGCCGGCATGGTGGCTTTTGCCCTCAAACCTGAAATAATGTTTCAGTTTATGTTCCCATGTCAGGATGCGCTCTTCGCCGGTATTATCGGTGATGGCATAGCGCAAGTCCATATAATCACCCTGGCTACAGCCTTCGGTTCCGCGCAAAATGCAGCTCATTTCACTATCGCGGGTAACGGGCTGCACCGGGCCGGTATAACAACCGCTCACACGTGCAATGCGGCCATCTTTCGCTTTGAAAATAAAATGCATGGTATCCGGGTTCTTCAGTCCCCCTTTAGCACCGTTAGAGCTCAGCATCCCATACCCCATCACCTCTTCAATATCGGGCAGGTACCAGCGAATAAAATCAACAGGGTGGCTCAAGCCTCCGTACAGCCATTTAAAAGCTTGCTGTAAGGACCATGGCTTCTCCAAAAACCAGCGGTGATCTGCATGATAATAGGCTTCGACAGTGATCAAATCACCTATTAAACCGGCCTCATAGTCTTTACGCTGTTTTTTCATCGGCTCAAAAAAACGAGAACTTTGGCCTACAAATACTTTTTTGCCGCTTTGCTCAACCAGTTCAAGCAGCTCGGCGGCCTTACCCAAATCGTCGATAAATGGTTTGGTACATACCACATGTTTGCCATGAAGTAAAGCCTGTTTAACGTGTTCGGCATGGAGGTGATCGGGGGTGTAAATGGCTATGATATCTATTTCAGCATCATTGAGCAGGTCCTCGTAGTTGGTTGTATAACGATGAAAGTTGAACTCCTCAGCGCGGTGTTTGCACAATTCAATATTCCTGTCGCACACCATTTTCAGTTCAAGCTTATCGCTTTTCAGTACTGCCGACATGGTGCTGCGCCCTTCGCCTAATCCTAATATTCCTATTTTCATTTTTATAATGATCGTTTAGTGTCGCTGTTGTCTGTTACCTGTTTAAAAAATACCCATACCTCGCCCTTTCGCGTGCCAGGCACACCTTCCTGGTATTTTTTCATCAACCTGTTCCAATCGTTTACCCGCGGATTATTTTCGATGGTTTTAGGATTGAGGTCGTCAAGCTTTTTGCCTTTCGGGATACTGATCACCAGCATCAGTCGACGCCCGT
>NZ_DASVOB010000398.1:0-2743 GCF_036383575.1 Mucilaginibacter sp. | reverse complement strand
CGTCTTTATTGGGAGCGTCTTTAGTAATTATATAAGCTACCTTAACAGGTTTATCCTCTTCAATTTTTGCCAATCTTCGAGCCTTTTCACCTGTTAGGATATACATGTTTTCTATTTTTGTCGGGTCGAGGTTTTTGCCGGCAGATACCGCACCGTTAACCACAAATACCAATGAATCTTTTCTAATTGATGCTAAAGAAATCTTTAGCCTTTTGTTTGTATCAAGTTGGGCGGCTATTGGCGTGATGGCTATTGATGGTGTAATTGAGGGCTGAGGGGCGGCCGCAGGCTCGGGTGTAACCATCGGCTTTACAGTTGGAGTTTTGTGGGCCGATTTGGCTGCTTTTACCGGTTTTGCATATGGAACTTCATCTGCATTAATGTTAATGATCCTGGCCAGGGGTTGTACCGCATTGGCAAGGGTGATCCTCACTGGTTTGGCAAAATCAGCTTTTGAAATGCTGAATACCAGTAACAGGGCCATAACGGCCGGTACTACAAAAGCGTAGCGGGTGAGGTTAAGTTTCGACGATCTTTTCGCGTTCATCATGATTATCCGTTTTTTTATGGTTGAAATATTGAAATGGTTTACAATGCCGGGTTGGGTGTTACTAAAACTCACGTTGACCAAACTGTATTGGTAAGTTTTACTGTCGATGCCGTTTTTAAGAATTTTGCGATCGGTAATAAACTCAATGTTTTCCCTTATCGCCCTTTTAATAAGCCAGATACCGGGGTTAAACCAGTAAAAAATACTGCTTAGTTCGGCTAACAGAATATCAGCAGTATGCCATTGGTTTACGTGCACTTGCTCATGCAGCAGAATCGATTTCAGGTCGGCAGGCTCATGTTTGGCGGGGTTTACGTAAATGCTACGCCAAAAAGAAAATGGTGCCGCATCTTTGTCCATCACCCTAACCAAATGTTCGCCGATGTATTGAGGTTTGGAGTTTTTATACAATCGTAACAGGGATAAAAGCTGCAAGGCCAAGCGGATGAGCAGCAAGCCGGCACCCGTCCAGAAAATAATGCTCAGCCAATACCAGTAATCAAATGTTTGAACTGGCTGGTTTACCAGTTGCGCGGGCGACTGCCAGTTGATGGCGATCTGCTCCATAGGTTTGGCCAGTTCTTCGTGCCGCTGCACAAAGGCCAAAAAGTTGATCTGCGGGTAGATACTTGCAAACAGGATGGCCGCAAGCAAATAGATCCGGTTAAGTGTATAAAAGGTAAGGGGCCTCAGCACCAGGTAATAGCCCGCACAAAACAACAACAGGGCTATGTTAACTTTTAATAAAAAAACAAATGTAGCCGGCATGATTGTATGGTTTATTGTTTTTCAATGAGTTTAATGATCTCTTTCAGGTCGGTAGCGCTGATCTTTTTTTCGTTGGCGAAAAACGTTACCAGGTCTTTATAGGAGTTTTGAAAATAGTCGCTTACAAAACCGCTCATAAAGCGCTTTTTATATTCCTCTTCCTGTATCATAGGCAGGTAGCGGAACGAGTTGCCTAATTTTTCGCTTTTCAAAAATCCTTTGCGCTCCAGGTTTTTTATAGTAGAGGCGAGGGTAGTGTAAGGGGGCTTTGGTTCGGTCAGCTGGTCTAAAAAATCCTTGATAAATCCCGGGCCCGATTGCCACACTGCCTGCATTGCTTCTTCCTCTTGTTGCGATAGTTTTTCCATTGTATTTACGATTGTTTCGTAAATCTACGAACTATTCGTAGTAAAGCAAATTTATTTTTACTTTTTAACAGAAATTAACATTGGAGGGAGAGATTAGAGGTTGGAGATCAGAGGTTAGGTTTGATAGGAGAGGTTAGAGGTTGGAGATCAGAGATTAGGTTTGATAGGAGAGGTTGGCGGGATCAAAGGTTAAAAGCGCGAACTAACCTCTAATCTCCAACCTCTAACCACTCCCCCCATATCTTAACATAAATCCGGCACCCGCTTAAAAAATTCCGTTAATTTTATATAAACACCAATAAAAGTTGATTTTGCCTTAATATATCACACAAAGAAAAAGTTATATTTAGGCCTGAGTTGATTGTAAAACATAAATACGCGCTTATTGAAAACTATTACCCGCAGGGACTTTTTAGGAAAAGGTGCCATGCTGGCCGGTGGGGCATATCCCGCCATGCTTGCCCTTGGCTTATTAAAACCATCGCCGGCTCATGCCTTTAACCTCGAAGGCAATGGCAAAGGAAAACACATTGTTATTTTAGGCGGCGGTTTGGCCGGCATGACCAGTGCCTATGAACTTGGTAAACTCGGCTATCAGTGCACCATTCTGGAGGCGCGGCAACACACCGGCGGGCGCTGTTTCAGTATCCGCAACGGTACTACCAATACCGAAATTGATAAACCAACCGCTACCGCCCACTTTGATGCCGGGCAGTATTTTAACGCGGGCCCATCGCGCATTCCGCACAATCATGAACTTACGCTGCATTACTGTAAAGAGCTGGGTGTGCCAATCCAGGTTTATAATAACGTAAACGAGGGTGCATATTATTTTGCTGAAGGTAAAGGGCCTTTATCAAACAAAAAGATAAAGGTTAGGGAGGTGCATAATGATATCCGCGGTTACATGACCGAATTGCTGGCCAAAAGCATTGACCACGGTAGTCTCGACAGCAGTTTTACCAAAGAGGATGGCGAAAAGATCATCGAATACCTGCAGGCCGAAGGTGGGCTGGATATTGATAAGCTATACAAAGCATCGGCACGGCGTGGGTAT
>NZ_DASVOB010000397.1:0-5600 GCF_036383575.1 Mucilaginibacter sp. | reverse complement strand
AATACACTCGAAGCTACAGGCGGCGAAACAGCATGGGGAAATCCTACGGTAACCCAGGCGCTTATCGATCAGGTTAAAAAAGCCGGTTTCACTGCGGTGCGTATCCCTTGTTCGTGGGATCAGTATGCCAACAGCAGCACGGCGCAAATTCAGCAATCATGGCTCAACAGGGTGCAGCAGGTTGTTCAATATTGTGTTAACGATGGTTTGTATGTAGTATTAAATATCCATTGGGATGGCGGATGGCTGGAAAATAATTGTACTACCGCCGCACAGGCTGATGTTAATGCCAAACAAAAGGCTTTTTGGGAGCAGATAGCAACCCAAATGCGTGGTTTTGATGAACATGTGATCTTTGCCAGTGCCAACGAACCTGCTGTATCAGACGCCACAGGGATGAGCGTGCTGCTTTCTTATCATCAAACGTTTGTTAACGCGGTCAGGTCAACCGGCGGCCATAATAGTTACAGGGTGCTGCTTATCCAGGGCCCCTCTACCAATATTGACAATTCTAACAATTTAATGAATACCCTTCCCACAGATCCGGCGTCCAATCGGCTGATGGTGGAGGTGCACTATTATACTCCCTATAATTTTACAGGTTTAACCGCAGACGCAAGCTGGGGTAGTATGTTCTATTATTGGGGTAGTGGCTACCACTCTACAAGCGACGCTTCACGAAATGCAACCTGGGGCGAAGAGTCAGATGCCGTTGCAGAGTTTCCGCTGATGAAGTCAAAATTTATTGATAAAGGCATTCCGGTTATCCTGGGGGAATATGGAGCAATTCACCGGCAGCAAACGCTTTCCGGAGATGCATTGACGTTGCACCTTGCCGGCAGGGCTTACTATCTCAATTACATCACACACCAGGCATTACAATACGGTTTACGTCCATTTTATTTTGATGACGGATCGGCGGGTAATAATGCGTTCAGGATCATTAACAGGCAAACGAACGGAGTGGCCGATCAACAAGGTATGGCGGCAGTAATGCAGGGAACGCAAAATAATACCTCGTCAACAATTCAGATTGGGCAAGTTTACCAGATCTATAGTAGAAACAGTTTTAAAGCCCTGGAATTTGCCGGCTGGGGTACTGCCAATCAAACACAGGCCGACCAATGGGATTATTTAGCAGGAGCAAACCAGCAATTTAAAGTAGAAGATGCAGGCGGTGGCTACTATAGATTAACCCCTATGCATGCCACCGGAAAGTGCCTGGAAGTTTATGGTTGGAACACCGGTAACGGCGGCCAGGTGGATTTATGGGATTACAGCGGCGGTGCAAATCAAAAGTGGTCTATCCAGATAACCGACAACGGCTATTATAAGATCATTAATGCAAATAGCGGAAAGGCCTTGGATGTTACGGGTGCTTCGCTTAATAACGGCATTGCAGTTGACCAATGGACTTATTCCGGAAGCCGCAATCAACAGTGGGGCTTTGTGAAAATATAACTTAACTATCAGAAAGCAGTATGGCCTTTTTACCATGCCTTTTTCCAATGATATGTCCTTAAATATTGAGGAGTGTTGGCAATTAAAAAAGCAAACAACAAAAAGCCGCCTCGTAATTCAATTATGAGGCGGCTTCCTTATTTAAAAATACAGTCATCAAATCTGCCTGCATAAAATATGCATCAGTCAACATTAAATACCCACTTTGAATTATCACTGTGCATATCAAATTTTGCAAGTGTCGGTGTGCTATCTCCTGAAGATACCAGCGCCAGCGACTCTTTTGAATTAGGAATAGCTTTGGGCATTATCCTGTAACTACCATCAGTTAATTGGTCTATTCGCCATAGTTGTTCGGGCGCACCGGTAAATGCCGGTAGTGTTATTACTTCAGCTTCGGCCGTGGAAGCCAATACCCTGTTGGTTCCTGCTATCCCAATTTTATAATAGGGGCTGCCTGGGTATCCGCCTGCATCAGGCACCGCTGTAATTGTCCATTTTTGATGCGGCCGGGACATATAGTCGCCTATTCTGACACCGATATTTCCGGCTGGCCAAGTGTTGGCCACATCTGTTAGCTCCTGTGGAGGAACAGCTTTAACAGGTTCGTCATTATTTCGGTTAAATCGCATCCCACCCGGCATCCGCACAAAATCAACTGCTAATTCGAGGGCATATCCTCTTCTTTCCGATGCAATTTCGTAAGTCCCTTCCTTAAAAATATTGCCTGCAACCGGCCAGCCGTTTTTCCAGAGCAAAGGACGGATGCCCAATACACTGTAGGCGTTCCTGTCTAAATCGGCTTCATAATGGCATGACATTTTTTGAACGCCATCTTCAAGTATGATACGTCCGAAGTGCCCCGGACCGATCAGTTTTTTGCTGGCCGCAAGCACCATTTTGCCGCCGCCCTTTAACATGTCCCGCCCTACGTTATCAAGATAGGGGCCGGTTATTTTCTTGGAGCGGCCAACCACAATATTGTAGGTTGAATTTGGACCGTCGCAGCATGTGCCGTGGGTACCAAGCAGGTAATACCATCCGTCCTGGTACATCAGGTCGGTGGCTTCGCAATCAATTGCTATGTTTATGGGCTTGTTGCCAGGCATCCGTTTGCCGGTCTTGGGGTCGAGCTCTACAAGGCGGATAAATCCGAAATAGGTACCGTATGATAACCACAACTTTCCGGAGGTTGGATCAAGAAGGAGCCCCGGATCAATGGCGTCATTATCCTCCTTTCCGTCGGATGAAGCTACAACTATAGCTTCCGAATACTTAAAATCGGACGATTTCGGGTCGAGTGTTTTATTCCACACGGTAAGGATCCTGCCATTGTGGCCACCTCCGAGGCCGCCGCCTGTTGCACCATATGCTATAAGATAACGGTCGCCAATTTTTACAACATCAGGTGCGGCTCCTCCGCCTGGCCTTACGGCACCGCTGTTCCATGTCCAGCCATCATCGGATATCAATCCCCCGCCAAAGGTGCCGAATGTGTAGTATTTACCATCACATAACATAATGGTTGACGGATCATGTATAAATGGTTTCCCTACCTGCGCGAAAACAGCGCTCGCTGCACATATTGAAAGCGAGGCAATAGCGCCTGAGATTTTAGTAATGAGGTTCATAGTAAGCTGATCAACAAATTTATTCGTAACTAATTGTGAGGTCTTTTACAGGCATACCTTTTTCATCAAGGAGGCGGATACAGAAATCACTCATTCCGGGGCCATTGATCACCGCACCACGGATAATATTTTTTCCTTTATTAATTGTAAGGTGGGGTGATACGCAGTCATCCATTACCATACGCCTGTCGCCCGATAACAGAATAGCTTCCTTTTCATTTAGCCACCACATCGATGCCGAGTTTGATCCTACGGCCAACCTTACATTTTTAATTTCGCGCGGGCTGTTGACAACGGTTACTGCCCAAAATAAAACGCCATAGGTAGGCTTTTTTAAGCCTGTTGCAAACCGGAAAAGTTTAACATTGAAATTGTTGCTCTCCAGTGCATGCCAGGTTAGTTCCTGGCTCTCAACCTTTACCTTTTCCCCGTTTTTAGGAACTCCTGTAAACTGGTTTTGAAAATAAGGGGTTGTAAATGCCGACCTTAGATAACTGTCGGTAAATACGGTATTGCTTCGATTGGGTTTATTAATGGGCTCCAGTAGTAACCAGCGCCGGATAAACCCTTCGGCGTCCGGCGTCTTTTTCAATGCCGTTGCCGGAATAAAGTAGGGGGAGAGGTTTGCTGTAGTATCGCTTTGAGCGATGCCGTGAATTTTGTGCCGCGGTGTAGCAGAACGGCTAAGCACTGCCGACCCTAATAAAATTGCAAGGCTTACACCCGGCAACAACACTTTGTGTTTTATATTCATGTGATCCTTACTGTGGTTTATAAAAGCGTTTCAGGCCAAAAATAGAGATGCCGGCAAAGGGCAAATACCACTATTTGTCAAAACAAAACAACTTTTGGGCGATTAGAGCAGGCTTATCGGCTTCTGGGATTAAAAATTAATTATGTTGGAATTGCCGCTTCGGGACCATACCAGTACCTGCTTCTTTACCTCGATAACTTTAGCGGCGTAAATCATCATGATCAGCCTCTTTTTTTTGACTTTTTTAGCTACTCAAGCAATATATAGTTTGGAGATAGATTGACACTAATGAAAGGGGTTAACAGGGTTAACACAATTCGGGGTTGTTTTTTATTTAAGTGTCTGACAATTATATACTTGAGCTATTGTTTCTCAATAAACATGTAAACCCCCTTTTCGTATAAATATTATCGGCTAAATTTCAATTTACAGGTAACGCAACACCAGGGTGGTTAATTTGATTTGTGATACGGATTCTTCTGGCTATAGTCGTTAACTTAAGGATGAAAGCGGGGGAATTGCGCGATTTTCCTATCAAGAGGCTATCGCGTGGACACATCTTTTTAATCTTGTCATTTATCGAAAAAAATGTCATTTCGACGAACCAGGGTGGGGGTTGTGCGACAGAGGTGCGGAGAAATCTTCTACATCCTGTTTTTACAGGTATAGTTGTAGAGCCTGATGTAGAAGATTTTTCGCTATCGCTCAAGAGATAGTTTCTCTTTCGCTCCATCACTCAACCCGCCGCTGCTCTATCGAAATGACAATTCCTTAAAGATGTGTCCACACGATAGTCTCAAGAGGGGGCATTCTAATTATGTTTTGCAAGTTCAAGCGTCTTTCGCTTAAACTACGACCAAAGTAAGCGTCCACGCTTACGTTTATAATGTATTACGGTAGGGCGGACGCTTAATTAACACTAACGATCAAGCGCAGGGCGTTTATCGCGCGAGTTTTAAGAACTCAATATTGGAACACAACAGCCCGCTCTCAAGAGGGGATTTTTAAAATCTCTTGCAGAATTAATTGCTTAAGTTGCCGGGCCGTGGCCGCCCGGCAAGTAATTGTTGAATTGCTTATTATAATTAATGGAGCTGTTAGTTGCCTTTTGTTTTTAACACCAGAGTGGTTGCGATTGGATCTAATTCTAACGCGGCCAGATCAAGATTGATACCGGTTGCATCCTGATGGAATTTAACTTTTTTACCATGCAGCACCGAACAAGCAATAACAGTTTGTTTAATTGGCGGTAATTTAATAGCAGTTTCACCCTCAGGCATTTTGAGCAGGTGGATGTATATGTTATTGCCTTTGTAAGCAGCACCATAAAAATCATCAACGGGTTGAAAAGGCCCGGGACGAGTTTGATATATGCTTTCGCCATTTTTTGCTAACCAGTTGCCCACTTCCTTCAGCCGGTCAACATGCGTTGGAGGAATAACACCATCCGGGTCTGGCCCAACATTTAATAACATGTTCCCGCCGCGGTCAACAGTATTAACAAGCATAGTTATAATTTTTTCCAGCGGCATCAACCGTTGGGCTTTATTATATCCCCAACTCGTTTCGTTAAGGTTCAGGCATTTTTCCCAGGGGAAGGGAATAATAGGGCCCTTAACATCCGCACCACCTTCATCGGTCTGAAAATCTCCTACCATTCCTGATCTTGGATTAATGACCACATCGGGGTTATAGCTACGTACCATGGCATTAAGTTTTAATGGTTCCCAGAACCAGGCCGCGTCGGCATCAGT
>NZ_DASVOB010000396.1:0-18681 GCF_036383575.1 Mucilaginibacter sp. | reverse complement strand
AGTACTGATCAAAGTAATAGCAGCAGGTATTAACCGGCCCGATGTTTTTCAACGCAAAGGTAATTACCCGCCGCCTGCCGGTGCACCTGCGGATATTCCCGGCCTGGAGATAGCAGGCGTAGTTGCCGAAGTTGGCGCTGCAGTTACCCGCTGGAAAACCGGCGATAAGGTTTGTGCGTTGGTTACCGGTGGTGGTTATGCCGAATATTGTAAAGCACCCCAAGGTCAGTGTCTGCCCATTCCTTCAAACCTAAGTTACCCTGAAGCAGCCTCCCTCCCCGAAACATTTTTCACCGTATGGAGCAATGTATTCGACCGCGGTGCCCTTCAACCCGGCGAATCATTATTGGTGCATGGAGGCTCAAGCGGCATTGGTGTAACGGCTATTCAAATGGCGAAGGCTTTAGGCAGCACCGTTTACGTAACGGCAGGTTCTGATGATAAATGCAGCTTTTGCGAACAGCTTGGTGCCGATAAAGCCATCAACTATAAAACCGCCGATTTTAAAGAAGAGATCAAAGCACTCACCGGTGGAGCCGGAGTTAACGTGATACTGGATATGATAGGTGGCGACTATATGCCGGGAAACATCGATTCATTAGCGATTGAGGGACGGCTGGTTTTTATTAATGCCATGAATGGCCGCGAAGTGCAGCTTGACTTGAGTAAAGTGATGGCCAAAAGGCTCATCATTACCGGCTCCATGTTGCGAAGCAGGGAAATTAGTTTTAAAGCAGCCATCGCTAAAAACCTGGAGCAAAAAATCTGGCCGCTGATTGAGTCGGGAGCTATAAAACCTGTAGTCTATAAAATATTTAATGCAGAAGACGCGGCGGCGGCTCACCGGTTGATGGAAAGCAGCACGCATACAGGCAAAATAGTGCTGCGTTTTGAACATTAAAACCAAGTATTTAACAATGTTGAAATTATCGTTTAAAAAACTTGATTCAGTATTTAAATAATTGGATAGAAATCTTAACTTTGCGCCTCTGAAATAGCATCTTATACATTCCTGTTACAAATGATGTATGTGGCTGTTCAGTAAAAGCATTTTTTAAAAAACACCAGGTTATATATGCCAAACATTGGAAAAATTTCACGGATCATTGGTCCGGTAGTTGACGTAAGTTTCGCTGATGACGCTCATCTTCCTAAAATTTATGACGCGTTAGAGATCACGAAAGACAATGGCCAGAAAGTTATTTTAGAGGTTCAGCAGCACTTAGGCGAAGACCGTGTACGTGCCATCGCGATGGACTCGACCGACGGCTTGTTACGCGGCATGAAGGTTTTAGATACCGAAGCTGCTATCAAAATGCCGGTAGGCGATAACATCAAAGGCCGTGTATTTAACGTGGTTGGTGATGCTATCGACGGTATCGCTGATCTTGACAAATCAAATGGTCGTCCTATTCACGCAACCCCTCCAAGGTTTGAAGACCTATCTACCGAAACTGAAGTACTTTTTACAGGTATCAAAGTTATCGACCTTTTAGAGCCTTATGCAAAAGGTGGTAAAATCGGTTTGTTCGGTGGTGCTGGTGTAGGTAAAACAGTATTGATCCAGGAACTGATCAACAACATCGCGAAAGCTTATGCAGGTTTATCTGTATTTGCAGGTGTTGGTGAGCGTACACGTGAAGGTAATGACCTTTTACGTGAGATGCTTGAATCAGGCATTATAAAATATGGCGACGCTTTCATGCATTCAATGGAAGAAGGCGGCTGGGACCTATCTAAAGTAGATACCGAAGCCATGAAAGATTCAAAAGCAACATTTGTATTCGGTCAGATGAACGAGCCTCCTGGTGCACGTGCACGTGTGGCCCTTTCAGGTTTAACAATTGCCGAGTATTTCCGTGATGGTGATGAAGATGGTAAAGGCCGTGATATCCTTTTCTTTATCGACAACATCTTCCGCTTTACACAGGCAGGTTCAGAAGTATCAGCGCTATTAGGCCGTATGCCATCAGCAGTAGGTTACCAGCCAACACTGGCAACTGAGATGGGTACCATGCAGGAGCGTATCACTTCAACCAAACGTGGTTCGATCACTTCAGTACAGGCCGTTTACGTACCTGCGGATGACTTGACCGACCCGGCGCCGGCTACAACCTTCGCCCACTTAGATGCTACTACCGTACTTTCACGTAAAATTGCCGAGCTTGGTATTTACCCTGCGGTGGATCCATTGGATTCAACCTCACGTATCCTTAGCCCAGCTGTTTTAGGTGACGAGCACTATAATACAGCTCAACGCGTTAAAGAAACTTTACAACGTTACAAAGAGCTTCAGGATATCATCGCCATCTTGGGTATGGACGAGCTTTCTGAAGAAGATAAGTTAGTTGTATCACGCGCACGTCGTGTTCAGCGTTTCTTGTCACAACCGTTCCACGTTGCCGAGCAGTTCACCGGTTTAAAAGGTGTATTGGTTGACATTAAAGACACCATCAAAGGTTTCAACATGATCATGGACGGTGAAGTTGACGAATACCCTGAAGCAGCCTTCAACTTAGTTGGTAACATCGACGACGCTATCGAAAAAGGCAAAAAGCTGTTAGCTGAAGCTAACGCTTAATAAAGAAGCAAGAAAATAAGATTCAAGAATCAAGAACAGGAATAGTCCTGGCTCTTGATTCTTAGATCTTGAATCTAAAAAAACATGACATTAGAAATTCTTACTCCCGATAAAAAAGTTTACGAAGGCGAGGCCACCTCGGTAACCTTACCTGGTGCTTTGGGATTATTTGAAATACTGAACAACCACGCCCCTATCATTTCCACCCTTCAGGATGGCAAACTTACCGTACGCGGTGGTGCAGCTAAAGAAGAAGTGTTTTTTATAAAAGGCGGTGTTGTGGAAGCATTAAACAATAAAGTAACTGTTTTAGCCGAAGGTATTCAGCACAAATAAACTTTTGCTTTATAAAAATCGTTAAAAAGCCCGGATATAATTATCCGGGCTTTTTTTGTGTCCGTTTTTCCCGGATACAAAACATTATTTATTGTAAAGTACGAAGCAATCGCCTGTTAGCAGAGCGGCCCATGCAAAAAAGCAACTCTGTAACTGCCCTGGGATTGCCTCGTACCTTACAATAGATAATGACGTTTAATAAGTGTTATTTTTCAAAGCCTTGTCCAGTTCTGCTATAAGTGTATCCCCGGATGATGGCCTTTCGCTGTTGTTGTTCACTATTTTACCGTCAGTCCCAATAGTAATATAATGCGGAATACCTGTTACGTTGTATTTCTGACAAACCGGATTTCTTGTCCATCCTTCTGCAATAAGGTTAACACCTGATACATTCAATGAAGTAAGATTACTTTTCCAGGTTTTCTCGTCCGAATCAACACAGATATTCAGGAATACTACATTCTTATCTTTATACCGCTCGTGCAAAGCGGCTGTAGTATTTTTTATTTCGTAAACGCAGGGGCCGCATCCCACACCCCAAAAATCGATATACACCACTTTGCCACGCAGACTTTTTAAGGATACCATCTCTCCTTTATCATTCTTTAAACTAAACTCAGGTGCAGGTTTACCAGGTTTCAACTGCTGCATAGCCGCGTAATATTGTTTAAGACTATCGGCGTATCTGGGCGTTTTAATCTTCGTTATAAAATCCTTATAAACATTGCTCACATCTTCAAATGAATAGCTGCCAAAACCCTCCACTATTGTTCTGGTTATAAACCAATCGCGTATCTCGTATAAACTAAAATTGGCCATCGCCAGGTGATATTCATTCCACACAGGTGCAAAAGGGATCATTTTACTATTCCAATCCGAACCATCTATCGTAGTACTATTCAGTGTCCTGCTAAAACGGATATAATTAAAAAGAAAACTTTTATAAGTATCACAGTTTTTATAGGCAAATTCAGATTCGGTATGATAGGCTCCGGGAGGAAACTGCTGGTTAAGCATGTTCCCTTTGGCACTGGTGTCGCTGATATGCAGGTCGTACTTAGGTAATAAGTGATGTTGGCTCAACAGCCCTATGTATCTATAATAAGCATCAGTGATTAACTTCTGGTCAAGATTCACCGCAACAGTGATCATTTCCTTATTGTATAGATAGTTTATCTTTTCATACTTCATGGAGTCGGTCATCTTACCATTGTATAGGGAGCTTGAGAGGTCCATCAGCTCTTTACGGCAAAGATTATAAACCGACATCATGGTTTGCAATCGTTCATTGATCCGCGGTTTCGGCGATGAAACCTTAAAAGTATTTTTAAAATCTTTGTTATCCCAGTTAACAATTAAGGTATCATTCTTTTGGGCACAAACGGTAATGGCATCATCATTAAGATACAAGTATATATCTTCAGTTTCTCCGTCAATGTTGATGGTTTTGTTAAAATTACCATCCTTATCAACAGGTACAGTCACAGAGTAATTGGTAAAATCGCCGGTTACAGCCATTTCCCAGTATTTATCAGTAAAGTTTTTGACGTTTCCTTTGATTACAGCGGAGGCTTTGGGAACAGGGACAGCTACCGGCTTACTTTCGGCAATTATTTTAACAGGTTTCTTCTTTATCTGGGCAGTTAAACTACCCGTCAAAAACAGAAGAGTTATAAGCAGCAGGTTCTTCATTTTGGTGGATAAGATTTAGATTATATCAAATATATAGAAATAAAATTATTCGAATAAATTCAAATCTTATTTTTAATTCTACAGGTTAATGGTTAGCATTCAGGATCTAACTCAATTATTAGCCAATGCTTTATCGAGTTCGTTAGTGAGTTCAGTTCCAAATGATGGCCTTGCACTATTATTATTTACAATTTTACCATCGCTCCCAATTATAACATAATGAGGAATACCTGTTACATAGTATTTTTGACATACCGGATTATTCACCCAGCCTTCCGCAATAAGATTAATCCCCTCTACATTCATTGAAGCAAGGCTATTTCTCCAGGTTTTCTCATCCGAATCAACACAGATATTCAGGAATACAATGTTCTTGTCTTTATATCGCTTGTGCAAATAAGGAGTAGCATGTTGTATTTCGCTTATACAGGGTGCACAATTAACACCCCAAAAATCAATGTAAACCACCTTACCCCGCAGGTTTTGTAAGGATATCATTTCACCCTTATCATTCTTCAAGCTAAATTCCGGAGCTGGGCTACCCGGCTTTAGCAGCAACATCGTCGCATATAACTGTTTAAGACTATCTGCATATCTTGGTGTTCTAACTTTTGGCATCAAATCTTCGAAAATGCTTTTTGCATCGTTGAATGAACGTGTTCCAAATTTCATTTTCAGCATATAAGTTATATACCAATCACGTAATTCACCCGAAAAGTTGAGGTTATCGATAGCAGCACTATGCCCGCTGATCGTAGGGACAGGATGATCTATCTCTGTTTTCAAAACCGGAGCATCTATTTTTGTTTCCTTCAGCCTTTTACCAGAATTCAGGTAACTGTAAATAAAGTATTTATAATTATTGCAATTTCTGTAAGCAAACTCCGATTTTATACTGTAAGCCTCCGGGCCAAAAAGCTGGTTGAGTTTTTTGGCAACGGTGCTGTTATCAACAACACATAAATGATATTTACCCAATAAGCCGTACTCATCCAATAACCCAGTATATTTATAATACACATCAGTTATCAACTTTCTTGTTTCGGGATGATCAAGATGCGTCGCAGCGGTCAAAATCTCCTTATTATAAAGACTATTGATCTTGCCAAACTTTACCGAATCGGTTATATTATCGCTGTACAAAATATCCGACAATTCCGTTATTTCCTTTCGGTAAAGATTATAAATGGAAATCATGGTTTGCAGGCGCTCATTTATTCCCTTCTTTGGCGAAGAGATATTGAAAGTATTTTTGAAATTTTTATTATCCCAGTTAATAGTTAAGATATCATTCTTTTGAGCGCAAACTGTGATTGCTTCATCGTTAAGATACAAGTAAATATCTTCTGTTTCGCCATCAATGTTGATGACTTTATTGAAGTTACCGTATTTATCAACAGGTATTTTTAGTGAGTAATTAGTTAAGTCGCCTGTTACCGCCAATTCCCAATATTTATCAGTAAAATTTTTAACGTGCCCCTTAATTACGGCGGTACTTTTAGGAGCGGAGATGATTAACGGCTTAAATATAATAGCTGTTTTAGCAGGTTTCTTTATTGTTTGAGCAATGAGAGTTTCCGTCAAAAACAGCAGAATTATAAAGATTAGGTTTTTCATGCAGGTTGATAGATTTAGGTTTAGTCAAAAATATAGAAATAAAACTATTCGAATAAATTCAAATTTTTTTTAATTCTACAAATTAGCATTCACACTTACCCTTCTACAGAAGCATAGAGTTAGTAAGTGTGCTATTTAAAGAGATTGAGGCAACATAAGCAAAAAAGGCAAAGCTGCAGAATAATCCAGTAGATCATATTCAAGCCCGAGCAACCTTATGTTGCGGTAATAGATTTGATGATGATCGTAGTAATATTTTTCCGATTGCAGAAACCAGGCTTTGGGGCCAAGCTTTTCGGCTATGTACCACTTTTCGAGCAGGCGGGCCGTACGTCCATTTCCATCTTCAAAAGGATGGATCTTTACAAAGATCAAATGAATCATGGAGGCAAAAAAGAATACTTCAGCAACAGTAAGCTTTGTTTTTAATAACACATCGATATCATTAAAAAGCATTTCAAGCTTTTGTTGCACTAAATTAGGCGCGCAGGCCACATATTCTATTTTGCCATCGGGTGTTATTACAAACATGTTACCAGTACGTAGCTGTCCGGCGTGTTCTTTTTGCAGTATATGTTTGGTAAGCAGTTTATGAGCTTCTTGAACCGCTCCATAAGTTAGCTTTGTTTTCTGAGCAAATTGATAAGTTTCATAAAGGTCATCTATCTTTTGAGTATAATCCGGCAGAAAATGAACACCAAGCATTTTATGCTTCATGAAGGAATCCAGCTCGATGTTTTCACCCTCGATTTTGGATGAGAAAACAGCAGATACAGATATATAGAAACTAAAGGCGCCTGTGGATAGCTCGCTATCCTTTAATTGCTCAAAACTTTGAGTGATAGTTTGAGGCACCTGGTTGAGATACTCATCCAGCAGATCGACGGGCAATATTTCAAAGGCGAGATCCTTCATTTAGTGTAAAAGTAGTGAAACAAATGTAAGGCAGCATTCAAACTACCACTACAGCAAATCGCAAATTTCCTTGTAACCATTACCTTTAGCCGCGTCACAAATATTTATTCCATCTTTATTAACAAAGGTTTTATCTGCATGATACTGTAGCAATAACTTAACTATTTCGGCCCGGCCTTGTTTAGCAGCCAAAAACAAAGCTGTTTCGCTATCCCGATTTACAGGGTTTGGATCGGCACCTTTTTCAAGCAGTAACTTTACCACATCGTAGTGCCCCTTATAAGAGGCTATTAATAATGGGGTAGATTTATCTTCCGCTTTACAATTTACATCGACACCTTTGATTATCAGCAAGGCAGCCGTTGCTGCTTGTCCGTTTCTTGATGCTATGATGATGGGGTTCCAATTGTGCTCGTCTTTAGCGTTAATATCTGCACCCTTTTCAATCAGATAGGCGGCCATTTCGGTACTGCTGCTTTGGCAAGCCACCATCAGGGGTGTCCAGTTTGATTTTGGAACAAGGCTTAAATCAGCTCCCGCTTCCACCAACATCTTTACAGCTTTAAGATCGTTTTGCCCTACTGCTTTAAGCAAGGGTGTCATATCATTTTTACCCCTTATGTTTATATTTTTTGGTGATTTCAATAATTCGGAAAGCTGATCGTAATTTTTGTTTTCGATGGCAGTAAAGGCATCTTGCGAGAAACTTTTTGTTACGCTAAATAGCAGTAATGTCAGGATTAGGATTTTGTTCATTTAAGCATATGATATCGATGCCTGAAAGTAACCATTTATCAACGTCCATTAGCAAAGCCGGATACTATTTTTTTAAAGTTAAATTACCCATTCCCCCCATTTCAGGCAGAAAATCGGCAACTTACTATGCATGCATAAAAAACATACCGAATACCGTTTTGAACTTTGGTATATTTCATTAAAAATATTATATCTTAAAATATAAAAAATACAGAATTTAATTCCGAATAATTAAAATATAAAAAATAAAATACTTATTTTAAAAAATCAGTGGCGACTATTGTTATTGCCTGATGCTATGGCTACCTTACATATATTGATTTCGGATACCAAGTAAACCAGTATCATTAACACAAATAATTAATAAAACTTCTATCATCCAAATAAAAATGAGTTCATCATCAGATACTACAGCGGCTATAGAATTGAACAAGTATAGCAAAACCTTCACCCAGGACCCAACGCAGCCGGCCGCACAGGCCATGCTTTACGGGATCGGCTTAACCGACGACGATATGCGCAAAGCACAGGTCGGTGTTGCCAGCATGGGCTACGATGGCAACACTTGTAACATGCACCTCAATGACCTGGCCAAGTTGGTTAAACAAGGTATCTGGGATGAGGATATGGTAGGCCTGATATTCCACACCATTGGCGTAAGTGATGGTATGAGCAACGGTACCGAAGGTATGCGTTACTCATTGGTAAGCCGCGATATCATTGCCGACTCCATTGAGGCAGTTACCGGTGCTCAGTATTATGATGGGTTGATCACCCTGCCGGGCTGTGATAAAAACATGCCAGGTTCAATCATGGCTATGGGCCGTTTAAACCGCCCGTCGATCATGGTCTACGGTGGCACTATCAAACCAGGTCACTGGAAAGGTGAAGACCTGAACATCGTATCGGCATTTGAAGCTTTAGGCAAAAAGATTGCCGGCCAGATAGATGACGTTGATTTCATGGGCGTAATTAAAAACGCCTGTCCAAGTGCTGGTGCCTGCGGCGGGATCTATACAGCTAATACCATGGCTGCCGCTATTGAGGCATTGGGTATGAGCTTACCATACTCGTCATCAAACCCTGCGTTAAGTGAAGATAAAAAAGCAGAATGCCTTGCGGCCGGTAAAGCCATCAAAGTATTGTTAGAAAAAGATATTAAACCGTCAGACATCATGACCCGTGCAGCATTTGAAAATGCTATTGTTGTGATCATGGTATTGGGCGGCTCAACCAACGCTGTATTGCACCTGATTGCGATGGCAAAAAGCGTTGACGTTAAATTAACCCAGGATGATTTCCAGGCAGTAAGTAACCGGATCCCGGTACTGGCCGATATGAAGCCAAGCGGCAAATACATGATGGAAGACCTGCACAACATTGGCGGCGTTCCGGCTGTAATGAAATACTGTTTGGAGCAAGGTTGGTTAGATGGCAGCTGCCTTACCGTTACAGGCAAAACCATTGCCGAAAACCTTACCGATGTACCGGCACTGGAATTTGATACTCAAAAGATCATCAAACCTGTTGAAAACCCGATCAAAGCTACGGGTCACTTACAAATTTTGTACGGAAACCTTGCCGAAGGTGGCAGCGTTGCCAAGATCAGCGGTAAAGAAGGCGAACGTTTCACAGGCCCTGCCCGTGTGTTTGATGGCGAGTTTGAACTGATTGCCGGGATCCAAAGTGGTCGTGTTAAAAAAGGCGATGTTGTGGTGATCCGCAATGTAGGCCCTAAAGGCGCGCCGGGCATGCCGGAAATGCTGAAACCAACTTCGGCCATATTTGGTGCAGGTTTGGGTAGTTCAGTAGCACTAATTACAGATGGACGCTTTAGCGGTGGTACGCATGGCTTCGTCGTCGGTCACATCACACCCGAGGCTTACGATGGCGGGTTTATAGCGATGGTGAATGATGATGATGTGATAGAGATCGACGCTGTTGCCAATACGATAAACGTAGTACTATCGCAAGAAGAAATAGCCGCACGCCGTGCCGCATGGCAACAACCGGCGCTGAAGGTTACCAAGGGTGTGTTATACCGTTACGCTAAAAACGTAACTACCGCTGCCGAAGGCTGCGTTACCGACGAATAAGAAAGAGTGAACAAAATGGCTATGAAAAATTGCCATGAATAAAGTGAACACAAGCTTAACGCGTTCATTTTAGCAAATTAGAGAGAAATAGAATAAAATCAGTTTAGCACCCTTAAAAGTGCTATAAATATAAAAAAATACAGGTATGGAAGTTGCACAAGAAACATTAACCACGCCCGCCACCATCGAAACCGTACAGGTTTCCGGATCGGTAGCATTATTGGAAGCATTGATAGCCGAAGGTACCGACACCATTTTTGGTTACCCGGGCGGCGCCATCATGCCCATTTATGATGCTTTATTTGATTACAATGATAAATTGAACCACATACTGGTACGTCATGAGCAGGGCGGCATTCACGCCGGTCAGGGTTATGCACGCACATCAGGTAAAGTGGGTGTGGTATTCGCCACCAGCGGTCCGGGTGCTACTAACCTGGTAACAGGCTTGGCCGATGCCCAGATCGACAGCACACCATTGGTTTGTATCACCGGCCAGGTATTCGCGCACCTTTTAGGTACCGATGCTTTCCAGGAAACTGACGTGATCAACATCACCACACCAGTTACCAAGTGGAACTATCAAATAACCGATGCCACCGAAATTCCGGAAGTTATTGCCAAAGCGTTTTACATTGCCCGCAGCGGCAGGCCCGGCCCGGTATTGATCGACATTACTAAAAACGCACAGATCCAGCTGTTTGATTTTGCAGGCTACAAACCTTGCGATCATATCCGCAGCTACAGGCCAAAGCCAATCGTTCGCCCGCAATACATTGAGCAGGCTGCCGAATTGATCAACAGTGCAAAAAAACCGTTTATCCTGTTTGGTCAGGGTGTTATTTTAGGCAGTGCCGAGCAGGAATTTAAAGCTTTTGTTGAAAAAAGCGGTATCCCTGCAGCATGGACCGTTCTTGGAGCAGGCGCTATCCCTACGGATCATCCGTTAAATGTGGGCATGCTGGGTATGCATGGCAACTACGGGCCCAACGTTTTAACTAACGAGTGCGATGTATTGATCGCCATCGGTATGCGTTTTGACGACCGTGTAACCGGTCGTTTGGATAAGTATGCAAAACAGGCTAAGGTTGTACATTTAGATATTGACCCGGCCGAGATCGACAAAAACGTAAAATCAACCGTACCTGTTTGGGGCGATTGCAAGGAAACACTTCCGTTGTTGACCAAAGCCATCGAAAAGAAAGAACATGCTGAATGGCTTGCTAAATTTAATGATTACACCCGTCAGGAAGTTGAAGCCGTTATCCATAATGAACTTAACCCAACCACGGAAGAAATGACCATGGGCGAGGTGATCAAACAGCTTAACGAGATCACCAAAGGCGAGGCCGTTATCGTGACCGATGTAGGCCAGCACCAGATGGTAGCCTGCCGTTACGCACAGTTCAATAATACCCGCAGCAACGTTACCAGCGGTGGCTTAGGTACTATGGGCTTTGCCCTTCCGGCTGCCATCGGTGCCAAATTTGGCGCGCCAAACCGCACTGTAGTAGCTATTATTGGCGATGGCGGTTTCCAGATGACCTGCCAGGAACTCGGTACCATTATGCAAAGCGGTGTTGATGTTAAGATCATCATCCTTAACAACCGTTTCCTGGGTATGGTAAGGCAATGGCAGGAGCTGTTCAATTCGCGCCGTTACTCATTTGTTGATATTCAAAGTCCCGATTTTGTGGCATTAGCCGCAGCATACCGCATCCCCGGCAAACTGGTTAATGACCGTGCCGAGCTGATCCCGGCATTGAACGAAATGCTGAGCGCACCGGGATCATTCCTTTTGGAAGTAATGGTTACCAAAGAGAACAACGTGTTCCCGATGGTACCGCAAGGATGCAGCATAAGCGAGATCAGGTTAAAGTAACACCCCTCCGGGAATTAAAAAATTGGAATCATGAGCGAACCAGAAGAAAAACAGGAATTTAACATAACGGTTTATACTGAAAACCAAATTGGTCTTTTAAGCCGGATAGCTATTATATTTACACGCCGAAAAATCAATATCGACAGCCTGAATACATCTCCGTCGGAGATTGACAGTATTCACCGCTTCAATATCGTGATCAACGAGTCGGAAGATGTGGTGCGTAAACTTACCCGCCAGATTGAAAAGCAGGTAGAAGTACTAAAAGTATATTATCACACCAACGAAGATGTGATATGGCAGGAATTAGCGTTATATAAAGTATCAACCGATGTAATTGCCGAAAAAGTTAGCGTTGAACGTTTATTGCGCGAAAACGGTGCCCGTGCGGTAGTGATCCGTAAAGATTATACCGTATTTGAAACCACCGGCCACCGCGAAGAAACAGACAACCTGATCAATATTTTGCAGCCTTACGGACTTATAGAGTTTGTACGCAGCGCCCGCGTTGCCATCATTAAAGACAGCGATGGCTTTAACCGCAAGCTCCGTGAATTTGAAAGGCTTGAACCAGGTGAAGACGTGATAGAGAACGAATATCTGAACCAGGGACAAAAGGTGTTTACGATGTAGAGCCTAAAGCTTAAGGCTGAACGCCGAAAGCTAAAACATAAAAAACATGTCATTGCGAGCGCAGCGCGGCAACCGCACACTATACAGAGCGAACTTGCAGAGTTCGCGATTGCTTCGTACCTCGCAATGACGGGAATAAAAGAAAAGAAAGTTAAATTACTCATACAATAAAATCGGCGAGATCACCATCAATCGGTGAGATCCCAAAAATCAAAAAACAATGGCAAAACTAAATTTCGGCGGAACTGAAGAAAACGTAGTAACCCGCGAAGAGTTCCCTTTATCAAAAGCTCAGGAAGTATTAAAAGACGAAGTTGTAGCGGTAATTGGCTATGGCGTACAAGGTCCTGGTCAGGCCCTGAACCAAAAAGACAATGGTATCAACGTAATTGTTGGTCAGCGTAAAGGCACCAAAACATGGGATAAAGCTATCAGCGATGGCTTTGTACCCGGCGAAACACTTTTTGAAATTGAAGAAGCCCTTGAAAAGGGAACTGTAATTTGCTACCTGCTTAGTGATGCAGCGCAAATTGCTTTATGGCCAACTGTTAAAAAACATTTAACTCCAGGCAAGGCCCTTTATTTTTCACATGGCTTTGGTATCACTTTCAACGAGCAAACTGGTATCATCCCTCCTGCTGATGTTGACGTGTTCCTGGTTGCTCCTAAAGGTTCAGGTACTTCATTGCGTCGTATGTTCCTGCAAGGTCGTGGCTTAAACTCAAGCTACGCTATCTTCCAGGATGCTACAGGCAAAGCTTTTGAGCGTGTTATCGCTTTAGGTATTGCTGTAGGTAGCGGTTACCTGTTCGAAACTAACTTCAAAAAAGAAGTTTATAGCGACTTAACCGGCGAGCGTGGTACATTGATGGGTTGTGTTCAGGGTATCTTTGCAGCTCAGTACGAAGTATTGCGCAGCAATGGTCACTCTCCATCTGAAGCATTCAACGAAACTGTTGAAGAGCTTACCCAATCATTAATGCCGCTGGTTGCTGAAAACGGTATGGACTGGATGTACGCCAACTGTTCAACTACTGCTCAACGCGGTGCGCTTGACTGGTGGAAAAAATTCCGTGATGCTACTAAACCAGTATTTGAAGAGCTTTACGAAAGCGTTGCTACAGGTAAAGAATCACAACGTTCAATCGATTCAAACAGCCAGCCAGATTACCGTGAAAAACTGGATGCCGAACTGAAAGAATTACGCGAAAGCGAATTATGGCAGGCAGGCAAAACCGTACGCAGCTTACGCCCTGAAAACCAGGTTGTAGAAGCGTAAGCCCCCTAACCCCCTAAAGGGGGAACAATTACGGGAATATAATTAGCGATGGGCTTAAGCGCCCGTCGCTATTCTTAAAAGAAAATAATACCATGGGACAAACATTATTTGATAAGATCTGGGATGCGCACGTCGTCAGTAGCAATGAGGGCTTTCCGGATATTTTGTATATCGATACACATTTCATTCACGAGGTAACCAGTCCGCAGGCATTTGACGGTTTGCGTACAAGAGGTTTACCTGTTTTCAGGCCAAAACAAACAGTGGCCACTGCCGATCACAACGTTCCAACCATTGATCAGCACCTCCCCATTAAAGAAGAACTTTCACGCTACCAGGTTGATATGCTCACTAAAAACTGTGCGGCATTCGGCATCGAGCTTTACGGCTTGGGCCATCCATACCAGGGTATCGTTCACGTTATAGGCCCCGAGCTGGGCATCACCCGTCCGGGTGGTACTTATGTTTGCGGCGACAGCCATACTTCAACCCATGGCGCTTTTGGTGCTATTGCCTTTGGTATAGGTACATCGCAGGTTGAGCAGGTACTGGCTACACAATGTTTACTGCAATCGCGCCCTAAAAGGATGAAGATCGAGGTAAACGGTAAATTGCAAAAAGGTGTTGGCGCAAAGGATATCATCCTTTACATCATTTCGCAGATCTCGGCTGCCGGTGGTACCGGTTATGCTGTTGAATACGCCGGCGATACCATCCGCTCACTGAGCATGGAAGGCCGCATGACCATCTGCAACATGAGCATCGAAATGGGTGCCCGTTGCGGATTGATCGCTCCTGATGAAACAACTATTGAATATGTAAAAGGCCGCGAGTTTGCCCCTAAAGGCGAAGACTGGGATAAGGCCGTAGCTTACTGGAAAACTTTATATTCTGATGCTGATGCATCTTTTGACGAAGTATTATCCTTTAAAGCCGAAGATATTGAGCCGATGATCACCTACGGAACAAATCCGGGTATGGGCATCGGTGTTACACAACACGTTCCTGAAACTGCTTCGTTTGAAGCCAAAGAGCAGGGATCATACAAAAAAGCCCTCGACTACATGGGCCTGCACGATGATGAAACACTATTGGGCAAACCAATTGATTACGTATTCATCGGCAGCTGCACCAACTCGCGCATTGAAGACCTGCGCCAGGTAGCCGAGTTTGTAAAAGGCAAACACAAAGCCGATAATGTTACCGTATGGGTAGTTCCCGGCTCCAAACAAGTACAGCAACAAGCTATAGCCGAAGGACTGGACAAAATATTTAATGAAGCAGGCTTCCCGCTAAGAGAGCCAGGCTGCAGCGCATGCCTTGGCATGAACGAGGATAAGATCCCGGCAGGTAAATACTGCGTGTCAACCTCAAACAGAAACTTTGAAGGACGTCAGGGGCCGAACAGTCGTACTTTCCTTGCCAGCCCGCTAACTGCTGCTGCAAGTGCAATTACGGGGGTGGTTACGGATATCCGCACCTTTCTGAAGGAAGAGGAATTAGTCTGAACTCGAATTTTAGAGGAATTGAATGAATTAACAGAATGGAAGTTAATAGAAAACGAACACCTGAAGAATTTAAAGATTGTACCAGCAAAATAATTGGCTGTGCCATGCGCGTGCATTCTGCTTTGGGAAACGGTTTCCAGGAAGTAATTTATCAACGAGCCTTAGAAATAGAAATGGGTTTGGAAGGACTTGGATTTGTTCGAGAAATGGAGATGCCTATCTTTTACCGTAACGAACAAATCGGAACAAGAAGAGTGGATTTCTTTGTTGAAGGGGAAATAATGGTTGAATTGAAAGCTATTGCTCAGTTAGAAAACGTTCATTTAGCTCAAGCTATAAATTACCTCGAGGCTTATAACATCCAAACAGGTTTACTTATAAACTTCGGCAGCTTAAGCATGGAGTTTAAAAGATTATTGAATAAAAAATATATCCCAAATCTGAATTAAGGAATTTATTCGATTCGAAAAATTCCATTAATTCAAAAAATTCGAGTTCAGACAATATTATGGCAACTAAAATATTTAAACACATTCAAACCAGCGTAGTGCCTTTGCCTATCGAAAACATCGATACGGACCAAATTATCCCTGCAAGGTTTTTGAAGGCCACTACCCGCGATGGTTTTGGTAATAACTTATTCCGCGATTGGCGTTTTGATGGCGATGATAATCCTAAACAGGATTTCGTACTTAATAACCCAAACTACAGCGGTAAGATCCTCGTTGCCGGCAAAAACTTCGGTTGCGGCAGTAGTCGCGAGCATGCTGCCTGGGCCATTGCCGATTATGGCTTTGATGCCGTGGTAAGCAGCTTCTTTGCTGATATTTTTAAAGGCAACGCGCTTAACAATGGTCTGCTACCCGTACAGGTAAGCGAAGATTTTTTAAAGAAGATCTTCGATGCTGTTTATGCAGATGAACACGCGGTAGTAGAGATCGACCTGGTTGATCAGTTCATCAAAATTGTAGCAACCGGCGAACAGGAAAGCTTTGAGGTTAACCCCTACAAAAAAGCCTGTATGACCAATGGCTACGATGATATCGACTATATCCTGAGCAAAAAGGACGAAATTGCCGAATTTGAATCAGTAAGGTAGTTAAAACGGTAAAAGCTGAAAGGTTAGTAAAACTAAGCAACCCGACAAGCCCAATGAACTAATGAACCAGTGAACTAATGAACCAAAAACACATCCAGAGAGAAGGTAAAGGTACCGCCAAATTATTCGACGAACGGAGTTTAGCGAATGATTATGCAACCCTCGCCCCTCTGCTCAAACCGGGCCTGAAAGTGCTGGATGTTGGTTGCGGCACCGGCGCTATCTCTAAAGATATTGCCGCGTTGGTTGGCGAAAGCGGTCATGTTACGGGCATTGATAACACCGAATATTTTATTCAGAGCGGGCAGGAAACTTACGCTTCGGTAAAAAACATGGAGCTGATCTATATTGATCTGTTCAGCTTTGCGCCGGAGGAAAAGTACGACCTTATTGTTTCGGCAAGGGTATTACAATGGTTGAGTAACCCGGTTGAGGCCTTAAAGAAAATGTATTCGTTGCTGAAACCTGGTGGCACAGTATCCATTTTGGATTATAACCATGAGGCTTTGCAATGGCAGCCTCAACCGCCCGCAAGTATGCAGCGTTTTTATGCAACCTTTTTAAGGTGGCGTGGGGATGCCGGCATGAACAATCACATTGCCGAAGACCTGCCCGAATATTTGCAGGAAGCAGGCTTTACCGGGATCGAAACATTTGATGCCGATGAAGTTTATCAGAAAGGCGACTATAACTTTGTAAACAAAGCGGGCATCTGGGCAAAAGTAGCTCAATCAAAGCAAATGGTTGAGGAAGGCTATATTGACGATGAATCACGCCTGCTGGCCATTGATGAGTACACCCACTGGGTAGAAAATGAGGCCGAGCAAATGGTAATGAAGCTAAAAGAAGTAAGAGGAATTAAACAGGCATAAGTCCTGAAATTATTAACCATAAAATAAAAAATCCCCCTTTAGGGGGTTTGGGGGCATGGGAATTAAAAAACACATTTTAGTAATACCCGGCGACGGGATAGGCCCCGAGGTTACCACCTGGGGTAAAGCAGTTTTAGAAAAGATAGGTCAGGATTTTGGCCACGAATTTACTTTCGATGAAGCCCTGATGGGCCATGCGGGCATCGAGGCTACCGGCAACCCGCTGCCTGATGAAACGCTGGCTAAAGCTAAAGCAAGCGACGCTATCCTGTTTGGCGCTATCGGTCACATTAAATATGATAACGATCCATCGGCCAAAGTTCGCCCGGAGCAGGGATTGTTAAAGATCCGCAAAGAGCTTGGCCTGTATGCCAACCTGCGCCCTATTATTTTGTTTGATGAGCTTTTGGATGCATCAAGCCTTAAGCCTGAGATCCTGAAAGGTACTGATATCCTTTTCTTCCGCGAATTGACTGGTGACGTTTATTTCGGCGAGAAAAAACGCAGTGAAGACCGCAATACAGCGTCAGATCTGATGATCTACTCACGTTACGAAGTTGAGCGTATTGCTATCAAAGCTTACGAGGCAGCCCGTGTACGCGGTAAAAGATTATGCTCTGTTGATAAAGCAAACGTACTGGAAGCATCACGCTTATGGCGCGAGGTGGTACAAGAAATTGCTAAACAATATCCAGACGTTGAAACCGAGCACATGTTTATTGACAATGCCGCTATGCAGCTGGTTAAAAACCCTAAAAAGTTTGATGTGGTATTGACCGCCAACCTTTTCGGCGATATCCTTACCGACGAAGCATCACAAATTGCAGGCTCGATGGGGATGCTGGCCTCGGCTTCGGTAGGTGATGGTACAGGATTTTTTGAGCCTATCCACGGTTCGGCGCATGATATCGCCGGTCAGGATAAAGCAAATCCGCTGGCCTCTATCCTGTCTGTTGCCCTGATGCTTGAAATAAGCTTCGGACTTAAAGAAGAAGCTAAAAAGATAACGGATGCCATTGATAAAACGCTTAAAGACGGCTACCGCACCGGTGATATAGCCGATGCCAATACCGACAAAGCAAAAATTTTAGGCACTACGGCAATGGGCCAAAAAGTGCTTGAATATTTGTAGATAGAGATTAGAGACCGGAGGTTAGAGATCAGGCAAGGAATCGGTGAAATCATCAATCAATCGTGAAATCACCAAAAACAAAATCGGTGTAATCAAAAAATCATCGGTGTAATCATAGAAAACAATGAAATGGAACGCTGATTTGTACGACCAAAAGCATGCCTTTGTATTTAAATACGGAGAAGATGTGCTTGAGTTTCTGGATGTGAAACCTGGTGAGCGCATCCTTGACCTGGGTTGCGGCACAGGCCATTTAACTAAACAAATACAGGATAAAGGCGCC
>NZ_DASVOB010000395.1:0-5326 GCF_036383575.1 Mucilaginibacter sp. | reverse complement strand
TTCTAAAAGTGAGGAAACGGATGTTTAATGCCGATGTAGTATCCTTTATTTTGATCTGTTTGTAATAACTGTACAGGCGGTTATCATTCAACATTAAAAACTGCACCGCGAAATTATTTTTGGCTGTAGCAGGTACAGCTATTTTCAAGCTTTGCTGATGATCACCGCCAATGGTAAGCCATTGGGATGATAGCATTTTAGCACCTTCGTATTTTTCAACCAGGATATGGCTTTCCCTGCTTATACCCAACCAAAATTCAGCAGGCTCACCTGCCTTACTTACTTCATCATTAATAGTAGTTAACCAGCCATCCATATCGGGTGCTTTGGCGGGATCAACATGAAGTTTAATATAATAGCTTTGCGATGTGGTATCACCCCTACTATTCTTTGCATTTATAACCAGCTTATAAACTCCGGTTAGCTGCTGCTTCAACGCTGCCAGGTCAAGCTGACTACCTGTAGTATCGCTAACTTTAATATCGGCATCAATAATTGCTTTATTTATTTGCCAGGAGCTATGGTCGTCTTCATTTTTATAGGCATAGCCGGGAAACGTTTTTTTAAACTCATTGGCTCCCAGCAGGTATTGATCAGGCGCATCCCAAAGCCGCTTTTTGAATACGCCATCAGGCTGATTTAGTGAATAAACTTTTACATTCAGCACCCCACTTTGTTGCTGGCCATTTATATTGCTTAGCTTAACAGGTATCGCGGTTTTATCTTTTGCCAACAGCTGTTCAGGCACTGATATATCCAGGTCAAGCACGTTATTGCTTACTTTTACATCCATATTTGCCGACTGGGTTTCGCCGCTCCCGTCAGTTACATCGGCGGTAATATTGTAATTATACATATCGGGCAGTTTTCCATTACCCGGCGATGCTTTAAAGGCAAACTGAAATTCGCCATTACTACTGGTCTTAATTGTATCTGAGGCCATTTCAGCATCACCCGAATTATTATAATAATCATCGCCTCTCATTTTTAAATAATATGGCCGGTAAGAAGGGGTTCGTTTAACATGATAAGCCACATTTGTACCTGAAAGCCCATATCCCGAAAACGCAGTAACTTTCCCTGTAATGCGAACCGAGTCATTAAACCGGTAAGTTTCCTTAACCGGAGAAAATGTTACCTGGAACGTTGGCCGCTTATATTCCTCAATTCTGATCAATGCTGCTCCACGATCTGTAGTGACGAACATCATGCCCCCCAATGTTTGCTGAGGAATAATAAATGAACCCGTTACCGTTCCATACTCGTTGGTTTTAAGGTCAAGGCTGCCTTGCTTTTGCCTGTTAGCGTCCAGCAAACTAACAGTAACCTTTTCATTGGGTACAATACTGCTTTTGTTATTAAATGTACTTATCTGTAACCCCTTAAAATAAACCGTTTGCCCCGGACGATAGATCTGCCTGTCGGTAAATAACATGGTCTCTTCAATGGGTTTGGCTACAGGTTCCGAGGTTTCTATAGCTCCGTTTACATAACTGTTTTTACTGGCAAATTTATCCTTAGCAGTTAAAAGATTTACACTATAATAGTCCCCACGACATGTAAAAGTAAATACACCGTCGGCATCCGATATACCTCTACTGATTGGGTTCTTTAATGTTTTTCCTTTATCATTATAGGTATTGTATACATCAACCTTTACGCCTTTCAACGGTTCGCCGCTGTCACGGTCCAGCACCCGGATTTCCTTTACACCATCAGGCCTTTGCCTGGTTACATAAGCTAATCCGCTTACTTTGAACTGTGCCAGGCCCGTTAACAATGATTTATCATCAACAACAATAATATAATTACCGGGCTGCAGCGGGGCTATTTTAAATTCGGCCCGGTGGGCTCTGTAATCATGCAGATCAGGCAGCGAAAGTTCGCCGGTTTCAACGGGCTTTAATTTGCTTACAAAGTCGTATACCTCTTTCGTGATCATTAATTCATCTTCCTCGTCCTGCTTACCACCTTTTTTCAACTGATCTATTTGCGCATCGGTAACAGGATAAATAGCAAATTTTGCCTGTTTAACGTTACTATACTGTAAGCTGGCCAGTAAAGGTTTGCCGGGGGCATATACTTCTTCAACCTGGGCCGATAAAACCTGCCTTTCTATTTGTTGGATGTAAACGGCCGCGTTTTTACCGCTTATACTATTAGGGAACAACGCTTTAGCTTTTTCATAGTAACCGTGTGCAATTACAAGGCTGTCAAGCTGCTGATAGTAAAGGCCGCTAAGTACCAAAGCTTCTGCACTTATCGGTTTAGCGGCATAATTGGTGGTTATTTGTTTTAATCCAAGCAGGTATAATGAATCAGCATTACTTAAAGTTGATTTATCATGCAAAAAACTGAGCCGCCTTAGTTCAAGATCGGCAAGGGCTTCTTCATTATTTTCACGCAGATGAAACGCTGCTGCCCGTTGCAAAAATTTAAGCCCATGGTACCATGTTGAGGCGGTGTCGGCAGTATTGATCTTTATTTTAACAAATGAACGGGCGTCGCCAAAAAAGGCAGGACTATTCAGAGAGAAGGGCATTTGGGGTTTTGTAATAGCCGGTTCATCCGCCAGGAAAAACTCAAACGCGCGCTGCACCAACAGGTCATAAAGCGTAGGCCGCAGATAACGGATGGTTTTATCGCCTTTTAAAACACCATCGAGTACACCAATTGGCGTGGCTTGCTCCTCTTTGGCATCGGCAAGGGAAAGACGGTAAAGATTGCCCGTTTCGGAGATAATAGTTTGCAGGTCCCATTGGGTATAGTCGTCACCATGTTTTTCAACGCGGTTTCGCTGGCTGTAACGGTAGCGGTTTTGCTGATAATAATTCCAATACATTTCGGCCAGCATTGATTGTAATACCGGCTTTACAGGATAGCGCGCTTTATCAATATCAGTTTTTAGCCTGGCGATGATAGCCACCAATGCTTCTTCTTCAATGTATGACTGAAAGGTCATCCGGTAAATCACCGCGCGGACCTGCTGCGGGGCGTTTTTCTCATCATGGGCCAGTTTATCAAGCTTATCAACCTCTTTCAAAGCCGATTTGGGCAAACCTACTGCTGCTAATGAATCGATCCGGAAACTGAGGGCATCATATTTATTTTGTGCCGATACTGTTTTAACAGAAATAAGAAAGCTTAAAATAAGCAGGCACTTCAATGTTTTGGCAAGTTGTGATAACATGCTGGATAGTGGTTTTGGTTGATGCTTAAACGGTGAAACAAGATAGAAAATATCCACAGGCTAAAATTTAGTGTTTTTTAACAGTTGTTTTTCTCGCAGAGGCGCAAAGCCGCAAAGTATATATCAATTAGCGCCTTTGCGGCTTTGCGCGAAACCTATTATTAACCAATAGATGCGATTACTTAAGGTTTTCCATAAATAAATTTTCAACCCTCATACCCAGCCAATTGAAACAGCAATATTACTTTGTAAATTAATTTAATAAGTTAATTTTAATCATGCTAACCACCACTTATAAACCAGTTAAAACCCTGCTGCTCACAGCACTCATTGGTCTGCAAGGCTTGCAAAGCAACGCCCAGACCAAACCCGGCACAACCGAAATAACCAAATGGCAATACGGTAAAACCGGGGCCGTTTCCCTTACGTATGATGACGGCTCCATGAACCAGTTCAGAAAAGCCCTGCCCGTGATGGAACGCCTTAAAATGCCGGCCACCTTTTTCATCATTACAGGCTCCATACCGGGATCCAAATACCACGGAAAATTTATTGGCCGCCCGGTAAAGGAGATCATTAAGGAATCGGCAACGATACCTACCAATGATCAGAATTTTTTTGAGCGTTGCTCGGCTGCGGGGTATTTAGGTTATATGGGCACCATCGCCTCTCATACACAGGCAGGTAGCTTGTACGACAGCGGTAAAAAGGAAAAAGCATTCAAGGTATTGGATGATATCTATGCTAAAGCCCGCAATGGGGAATTGAAACCCGGTTACGAACCTAACGATGAGTTTAAACAATCTATAGGCTCTACATGGGACGATTTCAGGAAAGATGCCGCCGAAGGTTATGAGTTTGCCAGTCACTCCATCACCCACCCAAGTATGCCCGGTTTGGATGAACCCAACCTGCTTTGGGAACTGGAAAAAAGCAAGGCCGATATCCTTGCACAGCTTGGCCCCAAACATACCTTTTCGGCAGAGTGCCCTTACGGTTTTGAAAACGACAGGGTGATGAGTTATGCGCTCAAAATCTATCCGGCTTTAAGAAACCGCATGCCCGAGCCATGGCTAAAAGAGATTGACAGGGCCAGCAAACAAACACCCGGCTCAACCGATAAAGATTACATTCAATGGCAACGCGGCGCAACCACCAAAACACCGCTTCCTATGATGAAGCTTTGGGTTGATACCACACTTAGCCATACCAATACCTGGCTGGTGCTGGTTTTCCATGGTATTGACGGCATGGGTTACGAGGCGTTGCCCAGTACCCTGCTCGATGAATATTTCCAATACATCAAAAGCAAAAACGATAAACTATGGGTAGCAACTTTTGGCGATGTAACCCGCTACATGCGCGAGCGCGAGCATGGCAAAGCAGTAGCTTCAACTGTAGGGAACACCATACAGGTTAAGGTAAGCCATAGCCTTGATGGCAAGATGTACTATCTGCCATTAACGCTCAAAACCTATGTATCATCAAACTGGACGAGCGCAACAGTTACCCAGGGTTCAAAAAGCAAAAAGATCAACACAGTTAAAGATGATCAAGGCACTTATGTACTCTATCAGGCACAGCCAAATGAAGCGGTAGTAACGCTGAAAAAAGGATAATTATGATGGATAGTTATTTCGTGCTGAAATGACCAATGTAAAAGACATCTTATTTCAGCACGAATAACTACTACTTTTAGAACCTGTTTACTGGTAGAGACGCATCACCTGCGTCTCGCATAGCACAAGCCGCTTCGTAATCATTAACTTCAAGAATTTGCATGCGGGAGACGCATGTGATGCGTCTCTACATTTTAAAACAATCAATTTTAATAGCTTCTTAATTTAACTGCAAAGTTTGAGGGCCAAACTCTTCAAAATGGATCAACTGTTTGTCGATACCTTTTTTAACCAGTTCGCGGTAATGTAGCTCAATAAAACCGGCCGGACCGCAAATGTAATACTCGGTATTTGGTTCAAATATTTCATCGCTTAATTGGTTAAGGTCAACCCAGCCGGTATATAGGTCATCGGCTACTCCCTCTTCCACTTCGCTGTAGAAAATGTGCTTTTTAACCTCTTCGTTTTTACCTTCCCAATGTTCGATAACTTCTTTAAAGGCATGCACATTTTTATC
>NZ_DASVOB010000394.1:0-3646 GCF_036383575.1 Mucilaginibacter sp. | reverse complement strand
TTTCCTGAAGAAATGATCTCACGGTCAATAAAATCAAGCCAGATACTCTGACCAAAACCATGTATCTGCGCTACGTTATTAGTTGCCATAATAGGGTTTGTTTTTTTGTTTGTTAATTATTTTGTTAAAAGCGCGATGAAGGTAGTAAAAATTGCTACCAAATCGGTCTGTTATGTAAAGTTCTTAATAAGAATGCCGGCAATTGTAAGATTTATATCATACTTTGTTAACATATCCTGGTTAAGTCCCCGGTTTTTAGCAGTAAATGCCAGTTTTTAGTCTCAAATTAGAATTAGTAAGTCAAAAGTCTCATTTTCTTTATCATTTCGAGTCAAAGACTTCAAACTTAAGGCTAAACCTAAGTATTCGAGGCCATGATAATATTCACATCAAAGCCGATAAAAAGCCCGCTCTCAATTACTCCTGTTATTGATTTAATATCTCTTTCAAAACTTTTGCCGATCTCAGCAAACTTAGCATCCAATACAAGGTTGCCGTTTTCTGAAATTATGGGGCCGTCCTTACCTTTCGCCGGACGGATGGTCAATTCGGTAGCTCCCAAACTTTTCAGTTCCTTTTCCACATAAGGTAGTGCCTGTGGGAAAACCTCAATAGGCACAGGAAATTTAGAGCCCAATTTATCAACCATTTTCGATTCGTCAACTATAATATAGCTAACCGCGCTTGAACTGATCAGCAGCTTCTCTTTGAACATTGCCCCACCACGTCCTTTGATCAGGCTTTTATCAGGGTCAACCTCATCTGCACCGTCAAACAGCCAGTCGGGTTTATATTCATAAAGCGTTGTCACAGGCAAGCCCAGCTTGGCACAAAACATAGAAAGCTCAACCGAGGTAGGGATAGCCTTTACATTCAGTTTTTCATCTTTTACCCTTTGGGCAATAGCCACCAGGGCCAGGTATGATGTTGAGCCTGAGCCAACACCTATAATATCGCCATCCTTAACTTTTGCTGCAATTTCGGCAGCTACCTTTTGTTTGCCTTCGATGTTGATGATCTTATCGGCCCACTCCAGGTTATTTATCAGGTTGCTGTTCCAGTTCATTTTGGTTAGAATCAAGAAGTCAAGAACCAAGAGACAAGAAGAAAAACTTATCTCCTTACTGTTTGACTCTTACTTGTATATTTTTTAAAATCAAGAGCCAGGAAAATTCTTGATTCCTGACTCTTGATTTCTTGCCTCTATAAAAGAGCTTTTGCTTTTTTAACAACGTTATCAACAGTGAAACCGAAGTGTTTGTAAAGGTCTTCAGCTGGTGCCGACTCGCCAAAGGTGGTCATGCCCAACATATCGCCTTCGTCGGTGGTGTATTTATGCCAGCCCATTGGTGACGCCATTTCAACAGCCAAACGTTTTTTGCTTGCTTTAGGGAATACCGACTCTTTGTAAGCCGCATCCTGTTTTTCAAACAGCTCCCATGATGGCATACTTACCACGCGGGTTGAAATACCTTCAGCTTCTAATTTTTCCTGTGCCTGCATGATCAAAGCAACTTCCGAACCTGTTGCAATCAGGATCAGATCTGGTCCTTTGCTGCCTTCAGAAAGTACATAAGCACCTTTCTCCAGGTTTTCGGCTTTACCATATTTATCCTGGTCAAGGATAGGTAAGCCCTGGCGGGTAAAGATCAGCACAGTTGGGCCACCTTTTTTCTCGATGGCAACGCGCCATGCATGCGCGCTTTCGTTAGCATCAGCCGGGCGGATCACGGTTAAATTTGGTATAGAACGTAGAGAAGCTAATTGCTCAATAGGTTGGTGGGTAGTACCATCCTCACCCAAGCCGATACTGTCATGCGTATAAACGAAGATCGGGTTGATTTTCATGATGGCTGCCAAACGGATTGGCGGGCGCATATATTCTGAGAACATCAGGAAGGTAGCGCCGAAAGGTAACAAACCTTTGGTTAAAGCCATACCATTTAAAGCCGAACCCATGGCATGCTCGCGGATACCAAAGTGGAAATTACGGCCTGCGCGGTTTTCTGATGTAAATGAATCGTACTCTTTCAGGTTGGTTTCTGTTGACGGGGCAAGGTCGGCCGCGCCACCTATCAGGTTTGGCAATGCCGGGGCGATAGCGTTCAATACTTTGCCTGATGCCTGGCGGGTTGCCATTTTAGGATCAGAGCCTTTAAATACAGGCAATTTATCTTTCCATCCGGCTGGTAGTTCGCCTTTAGCGGCAGCTTCATATTCGGCGGCTAATTCAGGGAATTTTGCTTTATAGTCGGCAAATAATTTGTTCCATTTTTCTTCAACAGCGGCACCTCTTGCTCCTTTAGTATGGTAGTAATCCAATACTTCATCAGATACGTTGAATGATTTATCAGGATCAAAACCGAAGAACTGTTTTACCAGTTTAATTTCGTCACCACCCAGCGGTGAACCATGTGAGCCTGCGGTACCCGATTTGTTAGGGCTACCATAAGCTATCAGCGAACGAACGCGGATAAATGATGGTTTCTGAGTTTCAGATTTAGCATTGATCAAAGCCAGCTCAAGCGCGTGGGTATCATTAACATCGGCAATGTCCTGTACGTGCCAGCCGTATGAACGGAAACGGGCGCTTACATCTTCAGTAAATGCAATATCTGTGCTGCCTTCAATGGAGATGTGGTTATCATCATATAAATAGATGAGGTTGCCCAATTGCAGGTGACCGGCTAACGACGCAGCTTCAGAAGTTACGCCTTCCATCAAATCGCCATCGCTGCAGATAGTATAAATATTGTAGTTGAACAGCTCAAAACCAGGCTTGTTGTAGCGGGCAGCCAAATGTTTTTGCGCGATGGCAAAACCCACAGCATTGGCAAAACCCTGTCCCAACGGACCAGTAGTTACTTCAATGCCCGGAGCCAAACCATATTCCGGGTGACCGGCGGTTTTGCTGTTTAACTGGCGGAACTGTTTGATATCATCTAAAGAAAGATCATAGCCTGTTAAATACAAAAAGTTGTACTGTAAAATACAAGCATGGCCAGCCGAAAGGATAAACCTGTCGCGGTTTGCCCAATCAGGGTTTTTAGGGTTATAGTTCAAAAACTTTGTCCATAAAACGTGGCCCATCGGTGCCAGCGCCATGGCTGTACCAGGGTGGCCTGAATTTGCTTTTTGCACGGCATCGGCAGCTAATACCCTTACGGTATCTATCGCCAATTTCTCTATGTCTTGTTTGCTTTCCATTTTATTTGTCAGGTATTGTAGTTAGTGTTAGTTTTTAATTTATTCGGTAGGGGTTGCTATTTTGCGCTTGGTTTTGCTTTCCGTTTCACCGAGCCAAAGCCTTGCGCCGCCTTTTATACCATCGGCATTGGTAACTATCTTCATGTTTTTATCAAGCTTAAAGGTAAGCTTATCTGAATTGCCACCGCCAATGTATAAAGTATCATAATTGAATACGGTTTTCAGTATTTTGAAAACCTTTTTCATGCGCTTGTTCCATTTTTCCTTGCCTTCTTTTTCTAAAGCTCTTTCGCCTATGTAGTTATCATAGGTAACGTCTTCTTTTATTGGGAGGTGGGCAAGCTCAAAGTGGGGCAATAAATGACCGTCCATTAACAAAGCAGTACCAAAACCGGTGCCCAGGGTAATTACCATTTCAAGGCCTTTACTGGCTACTACG
>NZ_DASVOB010000393.1:0-2913 GCF_036383575.1 Mucilaginibacter sp. | reverse complement strand
GTTTAACCGGGTGCGTTTGCAAGGGTTGGACAGCCACAAATTATACCGGGTAGAAGAGATAAACCTGATGCCGGGCTCCAAATCAAGCCTTGCAGAAAACGGCGGTACATTTAGCGGGGACTACCTGATGACCGTGGGGCTTAATTTAACTCCAGGGAAATTAATACCCTTAAGCAGCATGATAATTGAAATAAACGCCTCGAATTAGAGATGTTTCGCAACACTAAGCTATTGCCCGTTGGTTAAAAAGGGTACGTACACATTAATGCAACACCCGTAATAACAGTAGCGCAAACGTTTGCGTACTTTGTAGTAAATTATCATTTTACTATTAAATTTTATCTCTACTTTAGTTTTACCAATTATAGCCCGATAATGCATAATCGTAACTTTTACAATATGGTTGTTACAATTTGACATTGATAAGGGTATTAATAAGATAAATAACATTTGGGCTTCGTTTTTTTGCAATAGGTTAGATGCCTAAAAACAATAAATCGGCCTGCTATAAAGTGTATTCGATACACAAAGGTAGTTTGCAATGTTATTTACTGTATTTAATTTTAGTAAACTTAAAGTTTGATGTTTATGCCTGAAGCAATTTCAATGGTGGCATTTCAAAATGGGGACAAGGAAGCTTTCAATCATATTTTTAATATGTTTTATAAGCGGGTGTGTTTTTTTGCTGCGGGAATTGTTAATGAAGATGCTGCCGAAGATCTTGTGCAGGATGCCTTTGTGAAGCTATGGGAGCGTCGTTTAAGTTTTGACAGTTTAAATTCAATAAAGGCCTTTTTATACTTAACTACCAAAAACAGCTGCATCAACACCTATAAACACCAAAAGGTTGTTGAAAAATTTGAAAGTCATCAAACTGAAGGCCCGGACGAACCAAACATAATTTACCGCCTTATTGAAGCCGAAGTATTAGATGAAGTTCAGCAGGCTGTGCAGCAATTACCTCAAAGTTATCGTAAAGTAATATACCTTAGCTATTTTCAAGGATTGAGTAACCAGGAAACTGCCGACTATTTAAATGTTTCTATCAACACGGTAAAAACACAAAAGGTACGGAGCTTGCGTATCCTCCGCGAAATTTTAAAGCATTCTCCAACCGCTTTGTTATTACTTATACATAAAGTTTAGCTACTTTCTTCCTTATAACTCCCTTCCCGGGCATTTATGCCTCATAACTTATAAAAAAATAAAAAAAGATCATCCTCCTGTCACCCGTCTGCTTCCTTTAGTTGTTTGTATGTTATTAAATGGAAAAAAACGAGCGGGACTTTTACGTAGCTGAACTAATTGGCAAACTTTTAAATGGTGATATTTCGCAGGAAGAACACCTATGGCTAAAAGAATGGGTTAATGAAAGTATCGAAAACAAAGTACAATTTGAAAAGCTGACAGATGCCGGCTTCCTTGAAGAAAAGCTGACTTTCTGGGATAACATTGATAACGATAAAGCATGGAATGAGCTGCTACAGAAGTTGCCTGAACCGGAATCAGCGCCATTCCGCAGTTTTAATGATACATCGCTATTGAAGTATGCGGCCATAGTCATATTGACCTTAAGTGTTTCTGTTTTATTATATCTCCGGAATGAAAACCGGGTAAAGGAGAATGATAAACCGCAGATTGCTCAAACCACCATGATCAAACCCGGCAGTAATAACGCTATCTTAATTTTAGGCAATGGCCAAAAGGTGGCACTTAAAAATCACGTGCCAGTATCCATTAATGAAGATGATGGAACAGCCGTATCCAATAAAGATGAAATATTAGCCTATAAACACACCGGAAAAGGAAACGCGGGGCAGGATGTGATATACAATACTATTGTTGTTCCGCGTGGGGGCGAATACCAGTTGGTATTGGCAGACGGTTCAAAGATCTGGATGAATTCTGCTTCTTCATTACGTTATCCAACTTCATTTTCGGGCAGCGAACGCAAAGTTTATTTAAGTGGCGAAGCTTATTTTGAAGTAGCTAAAAATGCCAAAATGCCTTTTATTGTAACAACCGGTAAAGCTGAAGTACAGGTATTAGGAACTCATTTTAATGTAAAAGCTTATGATGACGAAGCTCTCAGCAAAACTACGTTATTGGAAGGAGCTGTTAAAGTGCACTCATCAGGGGGGATAAATGAGATCAAACCGGGGCAACAGGCAATAATTAATGGCACCGGGCAGCAAAAAATAACCAGCGACATTAATGTTGATGAGGAAGTAGCCTGGAAAAATGGCCTGTTCATGTTTACTAAGGCCGATATCAAAGACGTTTTACAACAGGTATCACGATGGTATGATATTGATGTGGTTTATGAAGGCAAGGTGCCCGAGCTTCAGTTCACTGGTCAACTGTCGCGCAAGGTTGACTTTTATGGATTTACCAATATATTAAAATACGCCGGGCTAAACTTTACCATTAAAGGTAAAACGGTGATCATAGCAAAATAATAGCGGACTTAATGTGTGAGAAGATTAACCCGCAGAATAAATATATCCTAACAACCAGTTATTCACTTAAATTAAAAACAATGAGAAAACAAATACTTGCCTCACCCTAAAGGGAATCCACTCTGCACGTATTTATAGTAGTACTTATTTATAAATACGATTTTTACGAAAAACGAAGATAGTAACCGGGAAGTGCTCGTAACACCGCCCGGTAATATCTGGGTAAACCAATTATCGCTGGAAAGCATAATTGAAATTCAACGTCTAACCCAAACCGTACAAAAGTATGAAATTCATTTCTAAGTCTGTAGTGGGCGTGTGGCCCGCTATAACTAAAGTTTTATTGGTTATGAAACTGATTGCCATTATCATGATTACTGTCTTTGCCAGTGTAAGCGCCAAAAGCTTTAGTCAAACCATCACCCTTCACCAAAAAAATATATCCGTCAAAAAG
>NZ_DASVOB010000392.1:0-5684 GCF_036383575.1 Mucilaginibacter sp. | reverse complement strand
CATCAGGTCTTTAACCGTGCATTTCATATCCGTAGCCATCTGCTCCAGTAAGCCATAGCGCTCGGGGTGAACCGCACTGGTATCCAACGGGTTTTCGGCATTATGGATCCGGAGGAAACCTGCTGCCTGCTCAAACGCTTTATCTCCCAAACGCGGAACTTTCTTCAACTGCTCGCGGCGTTTAAAGGCTCCGTTTTGATTACGGTATTCTACAATGTTTTGTGCCAGTTGCGGCCCAAGGCCCGATACATACGCCAGGATCTGTTTTGAAGCCGTGTTAAGCTCAACACCTACCGCGTTCACTGCGCTAATCACAGTGTCATCTAAGGACGTTTGCAGCTTGTTCTGGTCAACGTCATGCTGGTACTGGCCCACACCAATTGATTTTGGATCGATCTTTACCAGTTCGGCCAATGGGTCCATTAAACGGCGGCCGATAGAAACTGCTCCCCTAACAGTAACGTCATAGTCAGGAAACTCTTCCCTTGCCACTTCCGATGCCGAGTAGATAGAGGCACCGCTTTCGTTAACCATCACAATAGTTACGCCTGGCAAATTCAGGTTGCGCACAAATACTTCTGTTTCGCGGCCGGCCGTACCGTTACCTATGGCAATAGCTTCAATATTATATTTCTGGAACAGGTGCTGTACCGTCTTTTCGGCTTCGCGTGCCTGTCCCGCACCAGTGTGCGGGTAAATAGCAGTATTTTCGAGCAATTTACCTTGTTCATCCAAACAAACCAGCTTACAGCCTGTACGGAAGCCGGGATCAAGCGCCATTACGCGCTTTTGGCCAAGCGGAGCACTTAGTAAAAGCTGGCGGGCATTCTCCGCAAATACGCGGATAGCTTCTTCGTCGGCTTTCTTTTTAGTAAGCAGGCGCACTTCTGTTTCCATTGAAGGTTTCAGCAGGCGTTTGTAGCCGTCGGTAATAGCTAAACGAACCTGGCCCGAAGCCTGGTTGTTGCCTTTGATAACAGAGTCTTCCAGTACCTGCAGTGCATCATCTTCTTCGGGTTTCAGGTCGAGCCACAAGATCTCTTCCTTTTCACCACGACGCATAGCCAACACGCGATGTGATGGGGCTGATTTAACCGGCTCCGTCCACTCAAAGTAGTCTTTGTATTTAATGCCCGCTTCTTCTTTGCCTTCAACTACTCTTGAAGCAAAGGTTCCTTTCTCTACAAAAAACTCACGGATCTTAGTACGTACCTCTGCATTTTCTGCAACGGTTTCAGCAATGATATCCCTTGCACCGGCTAATGCTTCTTCAACACTGGCAACGCCTTTTTCATCGCTGATGTATTCGGCGGCAATCAGTTCCGGGTCGATATTGTTTTGTTCCAATAAAACGTCGGCCAATGGCTGCAGACCTTTTTCGCGGGCCGCTGTAGCTCGGGTTTTGCGTTTTGGGCGATAAGGAAGATAGATATCTTCCAAAGCCACCATCGTTTCAGCTTCGTTAACCTGCTTTTCAAGCTCGGGCGTCAATTTGCCCAGATCTGTAAGTGATTTCAGAATAGCCTCACGGCGTTTATCCAGCTCACGCAGTTGCTGTACACGGTCGCGAATATTGGCAACCTGTACCTCATCCAAACTGCCGGTAAGTTCTTTACGATAACGGGAAATGAACGGAACAGTAGCTCCTTCATCAAGCAGGGCAACAGTGGCGGTTACCTGTTTTTCGGCAACGGCAAGCTCTGCGGCTATTATTTTATAATGAATACTCATAATCAAAATTCGGACTGCGAAGTTGAGGGAATAGGATTACAATTCAAAAAAAGATTGTTAACAATGGGTTGAAAGTTTTTTCTGAACCGTGATTTATGGGATTGGAGGATTCGCAGGATGTTTGCCTGAACCCGAATTAAACGATTTTTTTAAATTTATCGAATTTGCTTAGCATTCTGTTTATTCTTTAATTCAGAAAATTCGAGTTCAGACAATAGTGCTCAACTCATGGTAATCCCAAAATCCTAAAAATCAAGGTTCAGATATTACTTCAAATCAACCAGCTTCTCAGCCATTACCTCGCTGATCTTCCGGTATGAATCAAATGTCCAGCCGGCAACGTGAGGGCTTAACAGCACCTTTCCGCTTTGCCTTAACTCCTCAAACCATGGCTGTTCGGCAAGGGCAGGGAATTTTTCAACTTCCAGTACATCTAAACCTGCGCCTAAAATTTTGCCTTCACGGATAGCATTAAGTACCGCGCTTACCTTAGCGGTTTTGCCACGCGAGGTATTCAGGAAAAATATTGGCTTTTTAAAGTGGAACAGGTATTCGTCATCCACTAATCCGTTTGTTTCTGTCGTTAAGGGGATATGCAGGCTCAGCACATCGCTGTGCTTTACAATTTCTTCCATGCTTACCTCGCGGGCATATTTATCGCTGAAGCCGGTTTTGTATTTATCGTAAGCAATAACATTTACCTGAAATCCAGATAGTTTACGTGCAAAGCTGCTGCCCATATGGCCATAGCCTATAATACCTACTGTTTTGCCTTTTAGCTCATACCCACGGTTGGCTTCACGCTGCCATTTACCGTCACGGATTTCCGCATCGCCACGGTTCAGGTTATTCATTAGTGACAGCAGCAAACCTACGGCATGCTCGCCTACAGCATCTGAATTGCCCTCGGGAGCATTAATTAGGTTTATGCCTTTTTGAGCAGCATAATCTTCATCAATATTATCCATACCGGCACCGGCACGGGCTATGAATTGCAGGTTGGTGGCAGCATCAAGCACAGCTTTATCAACCCTGAATTTTGAACGGATCACCAAACCGGCATAATCACCTATGACCTGCATGGCTTCGTCAAGCTTAATCAGCGGACGGTAATCGCAGGTGTAACCTTTAGCTTCGGCCTGCTCCATAAATATGGCATGCACATCATCAACAATAAGAATATTATTTTTCAACGTTGTATCAATTATTTATAAGAGGCCAAATTTACAAAATGCAAGGGTATTAGCCGACAGGGTTTTATAACAGGGAAGTGATTTTTAAGAATATGACACTAATTCCTCGAATTAAATCGAATTACACGAATTTTATTTTCGATGTAAGGTACCTAAGTATGTAAATTCAACTCGTGGTCGGTGTTATCGCTACAGGTGTCCGAAAGCCGCAAATCAGTTGCAAATGGTGCATTAATAAACCCCATGTCATTGCGAGGAGCTTGTACGGGGCTGCGCGCGGCGCGACGTGGCAATCTCGTCGGTATGCATAAACGACATGCTTATGTCGACAGGCATTAGCTACGAGATTGCCGCGCTACGCTCGCAATGACATGGCTTTTTAAGAGATATTTCATCTTTCGAACGGTTGTAGTGACTTCTAACACCCATTCGTGAACTTCGATAAAATTCCTTTTAACCTGTAGGCATTCGTGTATAAATAAAAAGGCCCGGCATCTTTCAATACCGGGCGCTGAATATTATTCAAAATTAGCTTAGTTAGCCGGTTGCGAACCAACGCTTGTAAACTTATTATCAAGGCTGATATAATCGGTCATGATTTGGCCGGCTTCGCGTTTTACAAAGTCAAGGTCTTCATTTTTAGGTTTAGTTTGGCCTTTTTTAAGGGCTGGTAAACCTAAGGCTACGCGGCGCAGGTTGTTACGATCAAATGCTTTTGCTTCATCATCGTCGCGCTGTTTCTTCAAGTCTGATTCTTTTAACGATATGCTGTTATCAGCGTCGTGCTTTTTGAAATCAGCAATATCTTCAAGCAAATATTTGTAGCTATCGCTGCTGCTCATGCGCTGATCATGCAGTTTTTTAAGTTGCGGCAGCACGCCGGTAAAATCGCCGGTTTTGGTGTAGTCTGTTTTGGCTATGATATCAAAAGGCATTGCTGATGGCTCGGTATCTTCACCATATTTATCCAACGGAATAACCGATGGGAAAGAGATATCAGGTGTTACACCCTTGTGCTGGGTTGAGTTACCGCTAATGCGATAGAACTTAGCTATAGTAAGGTTAAGCTGACCGTAAGTGCTTTGGCTGCCTGTAGTAGTTGTTTTTTTACCGCCGCCAACTACACCTGCTATTTTATCGCGAAGTGAAGAACCGATCACCCTGTCAAGGTCAATAGCACTTTGTACCGAACCTTTACCATAGGTCTGGGTTCCCAAAATCAACCCGCGACCGTAATCTTGTATTGCACCTGAGAAAATTTCAGAGGCCGAAGCGCTGAAACGGTCAACCAGCACTGCCATAGGGCCGCTGTAGGTAATATCCGGATCTTCGTCCTTATCAATTTCAACTTGGTCTTTAGTATCACGTACCTGTACTACCGGGCCGGTTTTAATGAATAAGCCGGTAAGCTCAATGGCTTCCATCAATGAACCACCACCGTTTTCACGCAGGTCGATCACCAGGCCGTCTACATTTTCTTTCTTTAACGAGTCAAGGATCGCCTTAACATCATGCGTAGTGCTTTTGTAGTTAGGGTTCCCTGCTTTGTAATCGTTAAAATCAATATAGAACGCAGGAATAGATATTACACCTATCTTCACTGTTTTACCATTGCTGTTATAGGTACGGATCTCTTTCTTGGCCGATTGGTCTTTCAGGATGATCTTTTCGCGCACCATTTCAACCACTTTTGGTTTTGCGGATGCGTTTACACCGGCAGGCAATATTTCAAGCCTTACAGTAGTGCCTTTAGTACCGCGGATGATAGCGATAGCATTATCCACGCGCCAGCCTACCACGTTCTGGAACTCGCCGGTTTTACCTTGTGCTACTGCAACAATGCGGTCATCAACACTTATCTGGTGGCTTTTATCGGCCGGACCGCCCGCAACAATGGTTTTAATGGTTACGTATTCGTTTTCTACCTGCAATGAAGCACCGATCCCTTCAACCTGGCGCGACATTTCGATATTGAAATTGGCCGCGTTTGATGGGTTAAAATAGTTAGTGTGCGGATCGATAGCCTCGGTAAAGGCATCCATAAAGTACTGGAAAACATCCTGGTTTGATAGCTTATTGCTTTGTGTCAACAGGTTTTCGTAACGTTTTTTTAGCGTTTCCTTGTTTTTAGCCATATCAGCATTGGCCAGTTTCAGGTTCAGCAGGTCGTATTTAACACGTTTGGTCCACATGGCATCCATCTCACTTTGTGAAGCGATCCATGGCAGTTTGTCGCGATCATAAACAAAGGTTTCGGTTTTGTTAAAATCGAAGTTTTTGCTGATCTGCTCAATTGAATATTTTACGTGTTCGATATATCTTTTTTGAAAAACGTTGAAGATATAAAAAGCATCGGCCAGGTTACCTGCTTTAATATCATCATCAAGTACGGTTTTATATTTTTCAAAATCCTTGATATCTGATGCTAAAAAATAGCTGTGGTTTTCATCAAGTGATTTGATGTAACGGTCATAAATTATAGCGGATACTGAATCGTTAAGCGGAACTTTTTTATAGTTGTAGTTAGAGATCAATGATGCTACCTGCTTGCAAACAACGCTTTGCTGTTCATCGGGCTGCAGATCATTGGAACCGGTTACTTTTATTGGTTTGGATGGAGATGCTTTACAGGCGAGGGCTGCGCCCAGCACCAATAACAAATATACTTTCTTAAACATATCTTTTACTGTAGTTAAATCGGGGTTGGTGTAAAACATCAATACTTGTGCCTATTATTAATTTGCTAATGTAAAATAAAAA
>NZ_DASVOB010000391.1:0-7259 GCF_036383575.1 Mucilaginibacter sp. | reverse complement strand
TTTTGCAGGTAATTAAGTGTTAAACTATTACAATAACCAATAGCGTGAGGAATAGCATTTTTTGCCGAATCAGCATCTCCATAAGCCGGCTTATGGTTATTGATCAGGATATCAGTAAAAACAGGCCGAGCGACGATGCTGTTAGCCCTGATCTGGTTGGGATAAAAATAATTAAGTCCTTTTATCCCGCCAAAGTACAAACGTCCGTCATTACCTTCATATGAAGCGCCTACTTTAAAGCTGTTGCCCTGTAAGCCATCATTTTTATCATAGCGGATCAGTTTACCGGTGGCCGGGTTAAAACATTCCAGTCCGTTACCGCCCATCCATATATTACCGGCATTATCAACCTCCAAGCTTTCAACATCATTAAATATCCCATAATCGCCGGCGTATCGGGAGATGGTGTACGAATCTGTTTTTTCCCGTAATATAAGCCTGTTGAGGCCGCCGCCAATAGTACCTATCCAATAAGTGCTGTCATTTTGTTTCCCTATGGGATAGGTATAATCTGAGCTTAACGAGTTGGGTTTTGATGAAGCATTATAAGAAAAGCCCCTGACAATATTACCTTCTTTGTCAATTATAAACCGTTTTAAACCATGTATGCTGGATACAAGCAATTGCGGCCGGTTATCATCAGCAAAAATAAAGTAACCTTCGCCGTAATACTTTATGTGATAATAGTTTTGCTTATCCTTCCATATCACGCCCAACTTATCCTGGTGGTTACCAAACCAGATATTGCCATAATAATCTTTTGCAAAGCAATCAATAACATGGTTGGGGAATAACTCAGAGCCCAATGGTTTCCAAATTGTTCCATCGGCCTTTAAAACATCAATACCTGATGAGGTACCTATCCATAAATTATGATCATTATCAAATGTCAGGGCAGTTACACCATCATTTTTTATTCGTACGGGCGAATTATATGAATTGTAATAACTAAACTTTTGCGTTTTTAAATTATACCGGTTTAACCCACTGGCTGTGGTGCCTATCCATATATCATCGCCATTGGCCAGCACTGACCGGATATGGTTACCTGCCATTGAATTTGCTGCTTCAGAATTATGCTGAAGCGTGTAAAATAGCTTTTCATTCAGGTCGCAATAGTTTACACCGCCGCCAAAAGTGCAGATCCAAAGGCAATCCGTACGATCTATAAAGATCTTGCTCAACGAATTTGAATTTAAACCGTGGGGCGAGCTTTTGTCGTTCACTGTTTGGATAAAATTCAGGGCACTATCCAGCCGCAACACCCCCGAGCCTACATTTACCCAATAATCCCCGCTACTGCTTCGGGCAATGCCCCTTACACCCGGATAACCGGTGCAAACAAATTGCCTTCCAGCTGTAAGGGTACTTCCTTTTTTATCTATCAGCATTAAAGTGTTCCCTACCGAAGCAGCGAGGTTATTCCTGGTATCAATAAAAACGTGCGAAAGGTCTTCAGTTAATAAGCCCTTAATGGTCAACTTTTTCAAGGTACTGTTTTTATCAAGCAACCAAATTCCCATATTACTTGATAAATAAAGCATCCCGTTTCTTCCGGCTGTCATATCAGTAAAACGAAGGGCGGCGGGCATGTCCAGTTTTTGGGCTTCAATCTTATTGCCTTTAATCAGAAATAATTTCAGCTCACTGCCTGTAAATACATAAATGAAATTACCGGCGGGTTTAATTACTTTTTGAAAATTGGTTTTAGATGCGGAGGTCTCTTCAAAATCGATATATTTTTCCAGCCGGGCATTAAAACATTGCAGCCCGCCTTCGGTACCAAGCCATATATTGCCGTCATCATCCGGGTAAACGTAACCCAGCCTGTTTTTAAGGGCATTTTTGAGCGGCACATTGCTATTGTAAAACTTCTTTACCGAGTAGCCATCATACCGGTCGAGGCCGAAAAAAGTGGCAACCCATATATAGCCCTGCTTATCCTGCGCAATATAGTTGGCATCGGTATGCGACAAGCCTTCATCTACCGTAAGATAACTGAATTTATAGGGATAAGGCTGGGAGTAAGCAGTGGTAATAAAACAGGTCAGGAATACAAAAACATACAACACCTTTATGAAAACGTGCCTGGGTAACCTATAGAGGTTTTTAATAGTCATTGATGCTAATGTCCGGTTTTAACTTATAAAAATACTAAAGGCACATTTACCTGTTTGAAATTAAATGCTGTTACTGCAAAACGGCAATGCCGGTTTTAATAATTGGCGTACAGTATCGGTCTAAAATATAACCTCTTAAAGCGCTTTTTCGCCTTGAACGATACCATTGACAAAAATGAATTTTATATACCGGATAATTTAATATTGAAGGCTTAAAATGTACAGCATGTCAATAAATATGTATGATTTGACAAGTAGTGTTTTTACCACGCCCCGCTAAGGTCATCAGCAACGCTATAACCTGCAAAACCCTGTTTTTGAGCAGTTTTAAATGGGCAATCATTTCTATTAAGCCCAATTTTAGCCCGCAGCCAACAAATGCACTTTGTGTCAATAAATATGTATGATTTGGCAATCTCCCGCTTCAATTAAACAGGTTATTTGTTCCCGCCAATTAATGTAACAAAACCATTACCTGTACTGCTATGCCATTGCAGTCTCTTTTATCAAACGGCATCAAGCTGGATGATAGAAAGCAAAAGCGAGCATCCGGTAATTAAAAAACCAACAATTAAACCATTCAATAACCCTCAAAAATCAATGAAAGTAAAAACCAAACACCAACATCCAACCAATCCAAATCAACCTCTCATTATGTGCAATTAAAAGTTTAATTATGAAAAAGACTTTACTTAAAAAGTATGTTAACATTAAAAAGTCCCGGTTTTACCTGGGCGGTATAGTCCTTTTATTTGTTTCGGGTTTTAGTTCTGCCGCCCCTTTAAAAAGCGTTCCTCAAAAAACGGCAAACGCTGCTGTTAAAGGCCCTAAAGAAAATGCCGAAACCATAAAAGGACGGGTTATTGACCGTGTAACCGGTCAAACCATACCCGGAGTTTCTGTAAGGATAAAAGGGGGTACCAGCGGTACAGTCACTGATATTAACGGTAGCTTTTCGATACAGGCGGCTAACAATGCTGTATTGGTATTCTCCTACATTGGTTATGACCCACTTGAGGTACCTGTTGACGGCCAAACTACCTTAAACGTAAGGTTACAGCCGGCGGCCAAAAACCTGAACGAAGTTGTAGTTGTAGGCTACGGTGCACAAAAGAAAACGTCATCTACCGCCGCGGTTTCAACTATCAACACAACCGAAATAGCTCAAAAACCTGTTGTTAACTTAACAAACAGCCTGGTGGGCCGTGCTTCGGGCCTGATCGTTACGCAGGGAAGCGGCGAGCCTGGTTTCGACGGTTCAAATATCCAGGTACGGGGCCAGGGTTCATTTAACCGTTCTGCGGCCTTACTTATTGTTGACGGCGTTCCGCGCGATTTTAGCCGTCTTGACCCTAATACCATTGCCAGCTTTACCGTTTTGAAAGATGCAGCTGCGGTTGCCCCTTACGGTGTAGCGGGTGCAAATGGTGTAATTTTGGTTACCACCAAACAAGGCCGCTCAGGCAAAGCCACATTAACCTATAACGGCTACGTTGGTTTCCAAAATCCAACCTTTATACCGCAGTACACTAACTCGTACCAATATGCGCTGATGCGTAACGAGGCCAACGCCAATGACGCTGCGGATGCAGGCACTCAATACACCCCGTTTGCTACGGCCGATGACCTGCAGAAATACAAAGACCATTCAGATCTTGATGTGCATGGAGACAGCGACCCGCTGCATGATATCATTCTGAAAAACAGGCTAATTACCGGTCATAACATCACCTTATCGGGTGGTAGTGAAGATATCAGGTACTTTGCATCGGTAGGTTATACGCACCAGGACGGTATGTGGAGCACCACTTACTTAAACAAATACAACGGATCGTTAAACTTAACCGCCAACGCCACCAAAAGCACTACCGTAAACTTTTCGGTAAACAGCTACGTGGAAGACGGGCATTATCCCGGTACCGGATCAGGCAGTATTTTAGACCAGGCCGAACGCACTGCACCCTATACCCCCGTTTATTTTACCAACGGTTTATGGGGTGGCTATATAGGTCAGTCGCTTGTAGGGGAGATCTATCATAGCGGTTATGATATCAATGAAAACTCAGCCTTGTTATCTCAATTATCCATTGATCAAAAACTCCCCATCAAAGGCTTAAGCATTAAAGGCGTTATCAGTTATGATAACGGGCCCGAGCCGTTATTTAATACGCAAACATCGTTTCAACGCTCATACCGTACCCCTATTCCGTTTTATAGCGTAGCCGATAAAACCAAAAAGCCTTACACATTTGTGCAAAGCATTCAGGGCAGCCAGTATCCAAGTTACTCCGAAACCTATAACCAAACTCATTCTATCACTGCCCAGGGCTTATTGAATTATGCCGGCTCATTTGGTAAAAGTGATATTACAGGCTTATTGGTAGTTGAAAACCGCACGGTAAAATACAAAACGTTTTCGGCCAAAAAGATCAACTACAACCTCGATATCGATGAGCTTGATTTCGGTGGCCCTGCTCCTTCTGATGCAACCAACTCGGGGCACTCCGACGGGCAAAAGCAGATAGGTTACGTTTACCGTCTGGGATATGCCTATGATAAAAAGTACCTGTTTGAAGCAACCGGCAGGTATGATGGCAGCTACCTTTTTGCTCCTGATCATCGTTGGGGTTTCTTCCCGGCGTTTTCGGCAGGATGGCGCATTTCTGAAGAAAAGTTCATGAAAGGCAAATTCAATTGGATTGATAACTTGAAGCTTAGAGGTTCATGGGGCCAGTCGGGTGCATACCCGGCAAGCGGCGGTAATATCCTTACCTACCAGTATTTAAGCCCTTACCGTATTGCGTCAAGCTCGGCAGTACTGAACAATACCACTACGCAGGGGGTTTACGAAGGCTTGCAAGGCAATCCGGATATTACCTGGGAAAAAGCAACCAAAACTGACGTTGGCTTAGAAGCTACCTTATGGAATGGCGCACTGGGTTTTGAGGTTGATTACTTTTCAGAGAAAAGATCAAATCTGTTGGCCCAGGTTGCGGCATCGCTGCCACCTGAGTATGGTATTGGCTTAGGTTTGGTAAATGGCGCGAATATGCAAAACCACGGCGTTGATGTAACCATTACCAGTTCAAAAAGTTTCTCCAAAGATCTTCGTTTGGATATTAAAGGTACTTTCACCTTTGCCCGCAACAAACTGATCAAGGTTTATGAAGATGCAGGAACTTACGCCAACCCTAATACCCGCCGCACCGGTCGGCCAAACGGCACCCAATTTGGCTTACAAGCTTTAGGTTACTTCACACCGGCCGATTTTGAAGCCGATGGAAAAACCTTAAAACCCGGAGTACCTGTTCCGCAGTTTGGTGCTGTACGCCCCGGCGATTTAAAGTACGCTGATTTGAACGGTGACGGCAAAATAAACGGTAACGACCAAACTGTTATTGGCCATCCTAATACCCCTGAAATTATTTATGGGCTTGAGCCACGTCTAACTTATAAAAACTTTGATATCGACCTGCTGATCCAGGGATCGGGCAATAGCAATATCCAGCTTAATAATTATTTCGTGTGGCCTTTCCAGGCATCCGGATCGGCAACTGAGCTTACTTATAAAGACCACTGGACGCCATCAAACACCAACGCGCTGTACCCACGTTTGTATGGCACTCCAAAATCAAACAACACACAGGCTTCAAGCTGGTGGGTAAGGAACAACTCATACCTGCGCCTCAGGAGTTTTGAATTAGGATATACTTTTTCAAGCAGGTTGCTTGGCAAGGCAATGCGCTCATTAAGGGTTTATGCTGCCGGTCAAAACGTATTTACCTGGACACCATCAGTAAAAGAAACTATTGACCCGGAAAACAGCGGAAGCAATGAAAATTATTTCCAGCAACGTGTGCTTTCAATAGGAGTTAATGCAACATTTTAAAATATAACGAGATGAAATCAACATATTTAAAAAAGGGCCAGGTCTTTTTTCTCGCTTTGCTGATCGTAAGTGTAAGCGCATGTAAAAAAAACGCATTAGATGTACCGCCCAAAGGCTTCTTAACCGATGCGGCTGCCTTTTCGTCTGAAGCCAACGCAGATCTGGTGCTGAACGATATTTACAGCAATCTTCCCGATCTGAACAATGAAACCCAAAACTCTGACCAATATACCGATAACAGCGCCTGCGGAGCATCATGGGAAACCGGCCAGTCGGTAATTCGTGCTAACTCGCTTAACCCATCGAACGCTATTGACGGCCCGGCGGGCTCGTGGAAGTGGGAAACAGTTTATGCCAACATCAGGAAATGTAATATATTCCTTCAAAACGTGGCTGCCAACAAAGCCAAATTCTCCGATACCTGGTATACCAAACGCGTTGGGGAAGCCACCTATTTACGCGCGGTTTATTACTCGTTGTTGTACACCAATTACGGCGGCGTACCACTTATTTCTCAACCGCTTGATAACCGCACCGGCAACGATATATTTATCGCCCGCGGAACCACCGATCAAACCGTTGCCTTTATCGAGGCCGATTGCGATGCTGCAGCCACTGCGTTACCGGTGACTTCTGAGAACGGCCGCGCTACAAAAGGCGCTGCTTTAACATTAAAAGGCTGGGTTGAGTTGTTTGCCGCAAGTCCGCTTAGTAACACTACAAATGATGCAGCCAAATGGACTAAAGCCGCTACTACAAATCAACAGGTAATTAACCTGGGGCAGTACACCTTATTTCCTGATTACGCGGGGCAATTTCTGTCGCCTAATAACTGGAATAAGGAAACCATTTTTGCCAGGGGATATGCCGCGCCAAACCGGGGCCACAAACGCGAAGGCATACTGGGGCCTGTTATTGTGAACGGAGGCCAGCAGGCCTGGGGGAACCTCGCTCCCACTCAAAACCTTATCGACGAATATGAAATGGACAATGGCAAACCAATCACCGACCCTACATCAGGCTATGACCCTCAAAATCCATATACACATCGCGAGCCAAGGTTTTACCAGTCAATAGTATATGACGGTTCAACCTGGCAGGGCGATATTTTCAAATCACGCATCGGCGGTAATAACGAAATTGATTTAAGTTCATCAAGCGATATTTCAAATACTGGTTATAATGGCAAAAAAACACTTGATGAGTCCATTCGCGGGCAAACAAGTTTAAATACCACCCAGGGCACATCA
>NZ_DASVOB010000390.1:0-12132 GCF_036383575.1 Mucilaginibacter sp. | reverse complement strand
TAAGGAATAGGATGCTGTACCATTTATAAGTATGGTTTGCAGTGTCACAACATTCACCTGCCACCCAATGGCCGGTAGCAAAAAACTGTGCTTTTGTGGTAACAGTAACACTTAAAATACATAATAGCCGAAAAATAGTACGCATAAGATTTAGATATTTGGGTTTAAAAATATAAAGAAATATTAAATGCAACTCACTGTTGATTTACGAAGCGATACTGTAACCAAACCAACTCCCGGCATGCTCGAAGCCATGTGGAGCGCCAAAGTAGGGGATGATGTTTTTGGAGAGGATGAAACTATAAACGCGCTTGAAGCTAAAGCAGCCGCCATGTTTGGTATGGAAGCCGCTATCTTTTGTCCGTCGGGTACTATGACCAACCAGATAGCTATTAAATGCTTTACCCAGCCGCTTGATGAACTTATAGCGGACCAAACCGCGCATGTTTACCGGTATGAGGGTGGGGGCATAGCCTTTAACTCGGGGGTGTCAACCCGGTTATTGGAGGGTTACCGGGGGATACTTACACCCGAAATGATAGAGCCCGAAATCAATGCCGAAAATATCCATTACCCGCATACCAGTTTGGTGGTGTTGGAAAATACGGTTAATAAAGGCGGTGGCAGTTGCTATACGCTTGAACATATCAAACGCATTGCCAACCTATGCCAACAGAAAGGTTTAAAGCTTCACCTTGATGGCGCCCGGATCTTTAATGCGCTCACCCATACCGGCGATGCCGCGGTTGATTATGGAAATTACTTTGACGGTATTTCTGTTTGCCTCTCTAAGGGGTTAGGTGCACCTGTGGGTTCGGTTTTATTGGCTGATAAGGAAACTATCAAATATGCCCGCCGTATCCGTAAGGTATTGGGTGGGGGTATGCGCCAGGCAGGATTTTTGGCTGCTGCGGGGATCTATGCGCTCGACCATCACGTTGAACGCCTGAAGATTGATCATGCACATGCACAGATCCTGGGTGAGGAGTTAAGCCGCCTGCCATGGGTAAGCAATGTGGTCCCGGTTGAAACTAATATCGTTTTATTTGATACAGTCGAACCGGCTGCTACTGTACTGGCTAAACTTGCTGAAAAAGGAATTAAGGCCAGTGATACGGGCAAAAATAGGATCCGTTTTGTAACGCATTTAGATGTGCATGCCGAGCAGGTGGAATACGTTGTGGGGATACTGAAAGGATTGTAATTTTCTTTTTCAGCTATATAATACGAATTTACAAATTGATAAAAAGAGGCTTCAGCCTGATTATTCAAAGCGAATTTTGGCTGAAGCTTCTTATTTAATTAACACAAGGCTAAAACGATTATGCTTATATTTGTGTATCGTTAATTAAAACCTTGTATTATGGGTAAATTTTTTAATGAGATACTTGATCACCACAAGGATTTCATTACCCATCAAAAGATCTTCTTTGTGGCCACTGCCCCGTTAATGGCCAATGGACATGTGAACCTTTCACCAAAAGACAACGCGAGCTTTCGGATTCTTTCCAACAACCGGGTAGCATATATGGACATTATAGGCAGTGGTAATGAAACTGCTGCACACCTGCTCGAAAACGGACGGATAACTTTTATGTTCTGCGCTTTTGACGGGCCTCCCAATATCCTGCGGTTATATGGCAAAGGTTACAGCATTTTACCCGATGATAGTAATGAAGAGTGGTGTGAGCTTTCTTCGTATTTCAATGCCCATATAGCCACCCGGCAAATTATCGTAGGTGAAATTGATATGGTACAAACCTCGTGCGGTTTTAGCGTACCTCTTTACGAGTATTTGGGCGAACGCGATTATGCCGTAAAATGGGCCGAAAAGAAAGGCGAACAAGGACTGGCCGATTATAAGCAGGAGAAAAACCGGGTTAGTTTAGATGGCTTACCAACTCCTTTGTATTGATAATAACGCTTTATTTAATACCTGTTTAATAGGTAAGCAAATTAGAGAATGTAAGCGTTTCATGCTTTTTTCAAACATTTTCAATTTTTCATAGTTATAAGGTGATTTCATCGATATAATTATTAATGCTGCAAATACTACGATTTTTATAATATTTGCAGCAACCATACATCAACCTATGTTTGAATTTACTCAGTCAAATGAGAAGGAACTGCTTATGCAAGTGGCTCAGGGTAATGAGTTTGCTTTCCGGCAGTTGTTTTCAGCTTACCATCAGCGTTTAGGCGTTCATATTCTACGTATAACCCATTCTGTTGAGCTGGCCGAAGAGGTTGTGCAGGATGTTTTTATGAAGATCTGGATGTGCCGCGAAACGCTTACGGGGGTTGATAATTTCAAGGCGTACCTGTTTGTAATATCAAAAAATCATGCTTTAAACTGTTTACGGAAAGTTGCCCGTGAGCAAATGCAGCTTAAAAAGCTGGAAGAAACCCGCATTGTACCTTTTAACGCCGAAGTGCAGGAAACAGACCAATACTATAATTTGATTGACGAGGCTATCAATCAGCTGCCGCCCCAGCAGCAAAAGGTTTACCTAATGAGCAGGCATAATCGCCTAAAGTACCACGAAATTGCCGATGAACTTGAGCTATCCCGTGAAACTGTTAAGAAATATCTTCAAATTGCTACTACTTCAATAAAAGACTATGTGCATGAACGCATGGAAGTTATAGCATTGGTAATGGCGCTAATCCACTTTTTTTATTTTTTTTAAAAAGTTAATACCCCCTTTTTTATCAGATCAGGTGTCATGTACATGAGATCTGCCCCAACTCACTGTAGCCAATTATACAGTTATACCGAAAAATATTTACTATGAGCGAACTTTACGCCCGGCTTGATTATTTATTTAACAGTTATTATAATGGCACCGCCACGCAGGCCGAGCGTGATGAACTTTTTGAGATCATCAACTCATCGGCAACTGATGTGGAGCTTGCTTCGGTTATACAGGAAGCCTGGGATAAGCTTGATGATCAGGGGCCTCTTTTTGACAGGGCCAAAAGTGAGGATATGCTTACCCTGATCTTACGTACCAATGCTGAACAATCCGTTCCCATCCCTGTAAAGAATAAAAATTTACCATGGAGAAGGTTGGGTGTTGCGGCTTCGCTTTTATTCGTTGTAGGCTTTGGCGCTTACATGTACAGCAATCAAAAAAAACAGGTTGTTACAAAAAAAATCATTGCCAAAACTCATCCTAAAAATGATGCTTTACCGGGCGGCAACAAAGCTGTTTTAACCCTGGCCAACGGTAAAACTATTACACTTGATAGTGCCCAAAATGGTTTGCTGGCACAGCAGGGAACTACCAGGATCAATAAAACCCGTAACGGTCAGCTGGTTTATGAAGCTGGTACTAATGCTGATGCTCCGGTTATAAACACTATTTCAACTCCGCGTGGAGGCCAGTATCAGCTGGTTTTGCCGGATGGAAGCAAGGTTTGTTTAAACTCGGCATCATCATTAAGTTTTCCAACCAGGTTTACGGGCAAAACACGTGAGGTCTCCATCACCGGCGAAGCTTACTTTGAGGTAGCTAAAAACGCGCAGATGCCTTTCAGGGTTAAATCTGATAACACAACAGTTGAGGTTTTAGGTACGCATTTTAACATCATGGCTTATAATGACGAAGCCGAAATGAAAACTACCTTATTAGAAGGTTCGGTGAAAATAAGCAATGGTACAGCAAGCGGCATTTTAAAGCCGGGGCAGCAGGCTGTGCTCAATAAAGCGGGCAGGCTGAAAGTACTTAACGATGTTGATGTAGATGATGAAATAGCCTGGAAAGACGGTATTTTTCAATTCAGAGATGCGGGGATAGATGCCATTATGAGGCAAGCTGCCCGTTGGTATGATGTTGAGGTGACCTATGAAGGCAAAATACCACAGCGCGAATTTACAGGCAGGATCTCCAGAAATGTCAAAGCATCCGAATTAATGAACATGCTTGGCTATGCCGGGGTGAAATTTAAAATCGAAGATAAGCGCATTACCATACAACAATAGCATAATTATTATACCTACTATATTAAGCAACCAATTGTTAACAATTTAAACAACCCTATGATGGAAGAAATACCTAAGATCATTTAGCCAGAACCCCTGGGCCCAAAATGGTAAAACGGTTTATCATGTGTTTAAACACCTGTATTGAAACCCCAAAATCAGCATATGAAAAAGCCGGGAAGTATTCGCAGTACATTCCCGGCCTAAATATCTGGGTCCCAAAAATCTACAATCGACGAATTGAAAGTTAATGTTTAACCCAAACTCTACAAACTTATGAATTTTAATTCTAAGGCTATGCCTTTGGCATGGCCCCAATTACGCAAATTTATATTGGCCATGAAGCTAACTGCCTTTATTATACTTGCGGCCCTTACCAATGTGAGTGCCAAAAGTTATAGCCAGATAGTTACTTTGCACCAAAAAAACACTACCGTTGAAAAAGTACTTCGCTCAATAGAAAAACAAACAGGCTATCATTTCATGTATGATAAGCAGGATGTATCAAAAGCCGGGGCTATCAACATTGAAGTTGCAAATGTATCTATTGAAAACGCGCTTGATCAGTGCTTTAAAGATCAACCGCTTACCTACAAAATTTTTGATCAAACCATCGTTGTAAAAAAGAAGGATGAGCCTGTTGTATCGCAGGTAGCCGTTGCCCCGATTAAGGTGGCAGGTACGGTAAGCGATGCCAAAGGCCCACTCCCGGGTGTTACTGTTAAGGTAAAAGGCACCAATGTTGGTGTGCAAACCGATGTTAACGGTAAATACACCATTAATGCGCCTGATGGTAACGGAACACTGGTTTTTACATTTATTGGTTATACAACGAAAGAGGTACCTATTGGTGGTAAAAGCCAGATCGATGTTGTTTTGGCAGAAGAGCCAAAAGCGCTGAGCGAGGTGGTTGTGGTTGGTTACGGTACCGCTAAAAAGGTCGACCTTACCGGTTCGGTAGGTAGCGTAGGCGCAAAACAATTACAGGAGCGCCCGCAAACCAATCTTGAGCAGGAGTTATCTGGTAAAATTGCCGGTGTAAACGTTTCAAGTAATTCTGGTGCACCAGGCGGAGCAACTAAGATCAGGATCCGTGGTTATAGCTCTATCAACACCAATACCGACCCTTTATATGTTGTGGATGGTGTAGTTTGGACAGAAGGCGGTAACGCTATCAACCCTAACGATATCGAAACTATCGACGTTTTGAAAGATGCGTCATCAACAGCTATTTATGGTACCCGCGGTGCAAACGGTGTAATTTTGGTTACCACAAAAAGAGGTAAAAAAGGCGGTACTATTTCTTACGATGCCTATATGGCCGTAAATCATATGTTTAAGGAAATACCTGTGCTTAACTCAAAAGAGTTTATGCAGGTTGAGGATATTTCTTACGCCAACATTAAGAAATATGATCCTACCGGCTGGGCTGCAGGTGACTATACCGACCGTAACCCGGTAACACAAAGAACAGCACTTATCGGTAAACTGTTCGACCAAAACCTGAACCCTTTGTATGACGTTGACTGGCAAAAAGCTACAACCCGTACTTCGGTAAGCCAAAATCATAACGTTTCATTCACCGGTGGTGCCGAAAATGTAAACTATGGTTTATTCCTGAACTATGCCGACGACGAAGGTATTATCATTAACAGCTACCTGAAACGTTATAACGTACGTTTAACTTTTGACAATCAAATAAAGCCATGGGTTAAAGTTGGCGCTACGTTAAATTATAACTACCAGGATGGCCGTAACCAGGATCAGGGCACCGGTGGTAATAACATTCCGCGTATGTTGATTGAGATGGTTCCTTTTATTCCGATTAGATACCCTGACGGAACTTATGGTAAGCGTACCGATTATCCAAACCTTGAAGGCGGTGATAACCCGGTAGCACGGGCAAACGAAATTCAATCACTTACCCGTAACCGTATATTCAGTGGTAATGGTTATTTGAATTTAAACATTATTCCTGGTCTGGAATTCCGCAGCGTTTTAGGCGTAACAACATCAGCCAATTATAACCCTGCTTCCCAAAGCGGCCTTGTTGGTGGCCCGGTTGCAGGACAAAGCTATAGCTCGGCTTCGATAGAGGAGTTTAACAGAACGTTTTGGCAATGGCAAAACTATTTCACCTACAACAAAACCTTTAATAAAGTACACAGTATAAATCTGGTTGTAGGTGCCGAACGTCAAAACTTTCAGCAGCTTCGTTTAAAAGGATCAACCGGTACATTGTCTGACGACTTTTACCAGTATTATAACCTTTCTGCGGGTATTGTACCTGACAAGCCTGAGTCTGGTTATGATGCATGGCAGATGCAATCGTTTTTCGGCAGGTTGAACTATAATTACAACGAGAAATACCTGTTAACTTTAACAGGTCGCGAAGACGGTTCGTCACGTTTCGGTACTAATAAAAAATATGGTTTCTTCCCGTCTGCAGCGTTTGCATGGCGTGCATCACAGGAAGATTTCCTGAAGGATAATAAAACTATATCCGATTTGAAATTCAGGTTGAGTTATGGTTTAACCGGTAACTCTGAAATTGGTGAGTACCGTTCACTGGCAAATATCGGAACAGTTGGCTATGCTTTCGGCGGTAACAGTGCAGTAGGTACTACTCAAACTTCAATTGGTAACGAAGATCTGCAATGGGAAAAAACAGCCGAGTATGACTTAGGTTTCTCATTAGGCTTATTTAACAACCGTTTAAATATTGAAGCGGATGCTTACCTGAAAAAAACAAAAGCATTATTGTTAAATGCACCACTGCCTGAAACAAGTGGTTTTAACGCGGTTTATAAAAATATCGGCCGCTTACAAAATAAAGGTTTAGAGTTTACCATAAATGCAACTCCAATAAAAACTCAGGACTTTACCTGGAATTCGACCTTCAATATCTCATTCCTAAAAAACAAGATCCTTCAGTTAGGTGCATCTAATGATGATATCTTTCTTGATCCAACTTTCTTGTCGCAATTTAACCTGATGCGCGTTGGTCTGCCGGCCGGTAGTTTTTACGGCTACAAAGTGCTTGGAACCTGGGGAACCGCTGAGGCTACCGAAGCCGCTAAATATGGCTTGTTACCTGGAGACCTGAAAATACAAGACACCAATGGCGATGGCAAAGTGAGTGCTGCTGATAAAGTGATTCTTGGTAAATCAATACCTGATGGCTACGGTACTTTCAGCAACAACTTTCGTTACAAAAACATCGATTTAGGTGTGGATCTGCAGTTTAACTACGGCAACCAGATCATGAACCTTACCCGTCACTCTGGTCAGGACCGTACAGGGCAGGCAAACAGTTACGCAACTGTATTGAACGCCTGGACGCCAACTAACCAAAACACCAGCATCGCCGAAGACAGGCCAGCCTACGTGCGTTACCAAACTGAAATTTATTCAACCAAAGTTGAGAGCGGTAACTTCATTCGTGGCAGAGCTGTAACACTTGGTTATACCTTTAATGACAATATTCTTAAAAAGTTAAAATTAAGCCGTTTAAGGGTGTATGCACAGGCGCAAAACCTGTTCCTGATAACCAAATATACCGGTTATGATCCTGAGGTATCAACCTACAATGCCTCAAGTAACTTTACACAGGGTATCCAGTTTTACGATTATCCGAAGCCTCGTACCTTCCTGTTAGGTGTTAATGTTAGTCTATAATTAAACAATGTTAAAATATCATACTATGAAATTTAACTTTAAAAAATACAGGGTAGGTGGTCTTTTGCTTATCCTTGCTGCTACTGTAAATAGTGGTTGCAAAAAATATCTTGATGAACAAGCCAAAACAGATTTCGTTAAGAATAATTATTTCACCAGCTCAAACCAGGCGCAAACCTTTGTAAATGGTTTGTATAACATCATGTATTTTTTCCAGAATGGTGATGCTTACGGTGAAAGCCCGTTCATTACAATGGAGTTATTTGCTGGTCATGCTACTTCATTAGGGCAAAGTGTTAATAATGGTAACGTAATTCACCAACGCACCGATGCTGTTAACCCAGGTTTTGAAACCGTATGGTCAAATTGCTATAAGGGTATTGCCAATGCAAATCTTGCAATCGAAAATATCCCTGGCATATCACCTATGGATGATGGATTAAAAAAGAAACTGATAGGAGAGGCATATTTTTTCAGGGCATTTTATTACTATCACCTGGTTAGGTTATATGGAGATGTTCCTTTGATAGTTAAAAGTCAAAGTGTAAGCAGCCCTGATCTATATCCTTCACGTACGTCTGTAGCTGATGTTTATAAACAAATCATCAGCGATTTGCAGGCCGCTGAAGCATCAGGTATGCCAAATACAGATGCAACCGGTCGGGTTTCGTTAGGTGCGGTAAAAACTTTATTAGCCAGCGTTTACTTAACAACTGCCGGTTTCCCGCTAAAGCAAACCGAAAATTATGCTAAAGCTGCATCTGAAATTCAGCCGGTTTTGGGTTGGTATTCGTTGTTTACCGATTATGCATATTTGCATGATAATGCTCATAAAAATCAACAGGAGTTAATTTTCCAGATCAATTACCTGGTGGGTACTAAAACTAATGCTATTCCTCAGTTAACTATTCCGTTTAACCTGTTAGTTGGTGCCTATGGCGACCACCTTGGTGCCATGATCCCTACCAATCAATTTGTAGCAAGCTACGAAGCGGGCGATCTTCGTACACAGGAACGTCAGTTTTATTTTTCAAGCTATCCGCAGTACGGCAACCCAAATAACATTATTCAATTTGGTGAGCACGCGCTTTATAAATATTTCCAGGTTGAAAGCGCTGCTCAAAGCGGCAACAGCGATGAAAACTGGACTTTATTGCGTTTACCGGAAGCTCAGTTAATTTACGCTGAGGCATCAAACGAGGTGAATGGCCCCACTGCCGACGCTTATGCGGCAGTAAACGCTATTCGTACGCGCGCCAAACTGGCTGCTTTGAGCGGCTTAACTAAAGATACCTTCCGCCAGGCTATCTGGAAAGAGCGTTATCATGAGCTTGCTTATGAAAACAAAGCTTACTTTGATATGCAGCGTACCCACATGGCGTACCTGCCGCAATCAAATACTTTTGCCGATCCTACTGCTTCACAAACAGAGCAGAATGTAACCTTTAAAGCACAATATTACCTGTGGCCAATACCGCAGCGTGAGATCAGCACTAACAGTAAACTAACCCAAAATCCGGGTTGGTGATTGTATATTGCAAATAATACACATAAAAGACTGGCCATATCAAGCCAGTCTTTTATATTTACGGCTGGTAAAACGTTTCACCAAATATTAATTACATTAAAACAATGAAAAAAGCCCTTGCACTTATCACATCCGTGTTGTTGGCATCGGGTACTTTTGCTCAGCAGGTAAATAAAGTTACCGACCCTGTTGAATACATCAATACGTTGATGGGTACCGATTCGCACTACGATCTTTCAAATGGTAACACTTATCCTGCTATTGCCCTGCCATGGGGGATGAACTTCTGGACACCGCAAACCGGTGTTATGGGCGATGGGTGGGCGTACACTTATGATGCGCACAAGATCCGCGGATTTAAACAAACCCACCAGCCATCACCATGGATGAACGACTATGGCCAGTTTGCAATTATGCCGGTTACCAAACACGCGGCAGTAGGGCAAAATAAAAGGGCAAGCTGGTTCTCGCACAAAGCGGAAACCGCTAAACCATACTATTACAGCGTATATCTGGCCGACCATGATGTAACTACTGAAATTACGCCAACCGAGCGTTCAGCACAGTTCAGGTTTACCTATCCTAAAACTGATAGCTCATTTGTAGTTATTGATGCTTTGAATAAAGGCTCGTACGTAAAGATCATGCCCGATCAAAAAAAGATCGTAGGTTACTCAACCAAATACGCACGTGGTCCGCTTAAAAACTTTAAAAACTACTTTGTTATTTATGTAGATAAGCCGATCACCTATGCGCATACTTTCAGCGATACTACCCAGGCCGACGGTTTGGAGCTGAAAGCCGAACATGCCAGCGCTTTAATAGGCTTCAAAACCAATCAGGGCGAAAAGGTTCATTTGCGTGTAGCTTCATCATTCATCAGTATTGAACAGGCCGAACTTAACCTGGAGCGTGAGCAGGGTAAAGACAGCTTTGATGTAACCTGCCAGAAAGCAAAAGCCGTTTGGAACAAAACCCTTAACCACTTACAGGTTGAAGGTGGCTCTGTCGACCAGATGCGTACCTTTTACTCATGCTTTTACCGCATGGTGTTCTTCCCGAATAAATTGTATGAAATAGACAAGGATAACAAGATCGTGCACTACAGCGCATCAACAGGTAAAGTGTTCCCGGGTTATAAGTTTGCCGGTACCGGCTTTTGGGATACCTTCAGGGCTTTATATCCTTTCCTGAACCTGGTTTATCCATCTATCAATAAAGAAATGCAGGAAGGCCTTATTAATGATTACAAAGAAGGCGGCTGGTTGCCTGAATGGTCAAGCCCTGGTTATTCGGCGGTGATGATCGGTAATAACTCGGCTTCTGTTGTTTCTGAAGCTTACCTGAAAGGTTTGCGCGGATATGATATTGGCACTCTGTGGGAGGCATTGGTACATGGTGCAAATAATGCCGGCCCGCAGGCAACAGGCAGGCAGGGAGTGGAGTACTATAACAAATTAGGGTATGTACCTTATGATGTTAAAATAAACGAGAATGCTGCCCGCACGCTGGAGTATGCTTATGACGATTTTGCTATCTATAAATTAGGTAAAGCGCTTGGTAAACCAGAGTCGGAGATCGGTATTTACAAAACAAGGGCTATGAACTATAAAAAGCTGTTCGACCCTGAAACCAAATTAATGCGGGGTAAAAACCAGGACGGTTCGTTTGAAAAACCATTCAGCCCTTTTAAATGGGGTGATGCTTTTACCGAAGGCAACAGCTGGCATTACAGCTGGAGCGTTTTCCAGGACATGCAGGGCCTTATCGATCTGATGGGCGGTCGTCAGAAATTTATCGTAAAACTTGATTCGGTATTTAGCATGCCGCCGGTATTTGATGATAGCTATTATGGCGAAACCATCCATGAGATCCGCGAAATGCAGATCATGAACATGGGGCAGTATGCACATGGCAACCAGCCTATTCAGCACATGATTTACCTGTATAATTATGCCGGTGAGCCATGGAAAACCCAATTCCATGTACGCGATGCCATGGAAAAACTTTACAAAGCCACACCTGATGGTTACTGCGGTGATGAAGACAATGGTCAAACATCGGCATGGTATGTGTTTTCGGCCATGGGCTTTTACCCGGTAACCCCGGCCAGCGATCAATACGTATTAGGTACGCCGCTATTCAAGAAAATTACGTTAAACCTTGAAAACGGTAAAACTGTCGTGATCAATGCGGCTAACAATAGTCCGGTTAATAAATACATCAATACATTAAGCGTTAACGGAAAGCCGTATGATTTAACCTGGTTAAGCCATTCGGAGCTTAAAAAGGGCGCGGTGCTTAACTTTAACATGGCACCTCAGCCCAATAAAACAAGAGCTGTGAAAGTGAGTGATGTGCCGTATTCGTTGAGTACGGAGAAGTAGCCCGAAGCCCACTAAAAGGGGGAACAATGGTGTGGATATTTTTACAGCAAAGGCGAGGTGAAAACCTCGCCTTTGCTGTTTTATGCAGGACTGCCGCGGGCTTTCAGCCCGTGGTGAGCAATCATGTCAGCTTTCAGCTGACGTAATAGTAAATCCGAAATCCGAAATCAATGCCATTCCTCCCGGTACACAAACTTGGGCATTTGCCAGTTGTATTTGATAGAGAGCAAACGCAGCGCCAGGCCAATAGCACAAGCTATTACAATAGATATCCCGGCGGGAGCACCTAAATGTTCAATTCCTAAGTAAAAGGCCCCGGTAACAATCGATGCGCTGGCATAAACCTCCTTACGAAAGAGCAAAGGGACTTCATTACATAATACATCGCGCAGTACGCCTCCCGCACAACCTGTTATCATGCCGCTCAATAAGATGATGATAATAGGGAGATTGATCTGTTCTGCTATTTGGCAGCCGATAATGGTAAATACCACTAATCCCAAAGCATCGAGGTAGAGGAACAGTGTTTTCATTTTGGTCATAAGGCGGGCAAT
>NZ_DASVOB010000389.1:0-6513 GCF_036383575.1 Mucilaginibacter sp. | reverse complement strand
CCCCATTCAAATCTCCCCGCCGTTGTTGGTGTTGTCACCAACAACTCAACGCCATGCACTATCGCTTTGTGAACAATCAGTGAGGAAGTTGTTGATGACAACGGTGGCAAACAGCAAGTTGTAAATTTCATTAACTATCTTAGCATACATGGCTGAAATTAACTTTGACTACCATCCGCAATTTTTTACTGCAACCATTTTGGAGTGGAAACCATTGTTAATTGACGATACATATAAGGATATTATTATAAAGAGTCTTTTATATCTGAAAAATGAAGGAAGCATAGTTGTTTATGGCTTCGTGATAATGCCCAATCATATTCATTTAATATGGCAGATACAGGATGGGCATACACGAGATTTGATTCAAATGCGCTTCCTGAAATTTACTGCCCAGCAAATGAAATTTAGGTTGTTAGATACTGATGATAGTCAATTAGCGTCGTTTATGGTTAATGCCAAAGACAGAAAATACCAATTTTGGGAGCGAAATTCTTTAAGTATCGATTTATGGTCTCCAAAAGTTTTTATGCAGAAGTTGGATTATATCCATAACAATCCTTTACAAGATAAATGGAAGCTGGCTCAATATACTGAAGATTATAGATATTCGTCGGCCAGGTTTTATGAAACAGGAATAGATGAGTTTGATTTAATTACACATCATGCCGGGTAAAAGTTGTTGGTGACAACACCAACAACGGCGGGGAAGATAACGGTTTCCTTTTCTTCGGCTTTGATGAAAAGGTGTACGCTGATCATTTTTTGGGGAGTGGGGATTTTAGAACGTTTTTGTTATTGCGCCATTGTTGGGCGCTACCAACAATTAATGCATGTTAATCCCCATTCAAATCCACCTGATATATAGGCTTTAAGCACGGATTTAATTATTTAATAAATCCGTAACAATCGTTTTACCAACCCTTGGCATCTCCCTAATTTGTAGTATACTTGTTCCTTTACGCAATTTATTTGACTGAACATGAAACTAAAACTGATGGCAGGTTGCAGCCTTGCCTTTACGTTGGCCGCAAGCGTGGGTTACGCCCAGCAGCCAGCACCTCCCACCACTACCACACCCGCCGGTTCTGTTTACGATTATCACGAAACTTTTGGTCCTGGGTTTTACACTAAAAATGGTACTGAATTTCGCGCAGCAAGCGGCGAGCCAGGATATAAATACTGGCAAAATCGCGCCGATTATCAATTGGCTGCCAAATTGAACGATCAAACTAATGAAATTACCGGTTCGGAAGTTTTAACTTATACCAACAACAGTCCGCAAACCTTAGGTTTTGTATGGATGCAGCTGGATCAAAACTTGTTTAAGCTTGATTCAAGAGGTACAGCTATTGTTCCACCGGCTGGAAGCCGCAACTGGGGCCGCGGTGAAGCATTTGATGCCGGTTATAAAATTAAATCTGTAAAGGTTGCAGGCCTGAAAGGCGAATATGTTGATGTTAAATTCCTGATCACTGATACAAGGATGCAGGTTTTCCTTCCGAAGGAAATTACAGCCAATGGCGGACAGGCTAAACTGAAAATCGAGTACTCATTCGTTTCTCCAAATTACGGATCAGACCGTATGGGCTACCTGCAAACCAAAAATGGTAAAGTATATACCATTGCGCAGTGGTACCCACGCGTATGTGTGTATGACGACGTAATGGGCTGGAACACACTTCCATATAGCGGCCCGGGCGAATTTTACCTGGAGTACGGTGATTTCGACCTGAATATTACGGCCCCCGCTAATCATATCGTAGTAGCATCGGGCGAATTATTGAACCCGCAGGAAGTATATACCCCAGAGCAATTGAAACGCTGGGCAGCTGCCGAAAAAAGCGAAAGCACGGTGATCATCCGTAGCGCAAGCGAGGTTACCGATCCAAAATCACGCCCTGCCGGCAAAGCCGAACTAACATGGCACTTTAAGATCAAAAATGCCCGTGATGCTTCATGGGCTTCATCAGCCGCATTCATTGTTGATGCTGCAAAAATGGACCTGCCAAGCGGTAAAAAATCAACTGCAATATCAGCCTACCCGGTTGAAAGCGATGGCAACGATGCATGGGGCCGTTCAACCGAGTACGTTAAAAAATCTATCGAATACAACTCTTCAAAATGGTTTGAATACCCTTACCCTGCTGCTACAGCTGTCGCCGGTATTGTTGGTGGTATGGAATACCCGGGTATCGTTTTCTGCGGAGCTAAAGCAAAAAAAGCAAGTCTGTGGGGAGTAAACGACCACGAGTTTGGTCATACCTGGTTCCCGATGATCGTGGGCTCAAACGAGCGTATGTACGGTTGGATGGATGAAGGTTTCAATACTTTCATCAACACGCTGTCTACCGCTAACTTTAACAATGGCGAATACAAAAGTACCCGTGTGCCTGACATGCATGTCACCGGAAGTAACTTTACCAGGCCTGATCTTGAGCCGATCATGAGCCAGCCGGCCAACCTGAAAGAAAGAAATACGGGTACCTTGCTTTACTCAAAACCAAGCGCAGGTTTAGTATTGCTGCGCGAGCAGATCTTAGGGCCTGAGCGTTTCGATTTCGCGTTTAAAACTTACATTAATCGTTGGGCATTTAAACACCCGACTCCTGATGACTTTTTCCGCACCATTGAAAACGCAGCCGGCGAAAACCTGCAATGGTTTTGGAGAGGCTGGTTCTTGAACGACTGGCGTTTGGACGTTGCTGTAAGCGACGTAAAATATGTTGATAACGATCCAACCAAAGGTTCACTGATCACTTTAGACAACCTGGGTAAAATGGCGATGCCGGTTATCCTGGAGATCAAAACCAAAGGCGGTAAAGTTGATCGTATAAAACTACCTGTTGAAATTTGGGAGCGTTACGCTTCATGGACATTCAAATATCCATCAACAGAAGAAATTGAATCGGTTACTTACGATCCGGACAAAGTATTGCCTGATTACAACCAGGACAATAACGTTTGGAAGAAATAATAGAAGAAACCCGGTTTACGCCGGGTTTTTTGTTTGAATGGCATTTATGTTCTCCTCGCTATTGTTGTCACCATAGGTGTTCGGAAGATAAAGACTGGTTGGAAATGCTGGTTAAAAAGCCATGTCATTGCGAGGAGCGGCATGGACAAAAGCACTTGGGCGACGCGGCAATCCCGTAGCTCTACAGGGCGGACATGCATAGGCTACGAGATTGCCGCGCTACGCTCGCAATGACATTTTTTTATTTTCGCCGTTGTTGGTGTTGTCACCAACAACTCTTTTGATCCCCGATGTATTTATAGCACCGGAAATCTAACTTCAAAAGCAGCGTGTAAAGCTGTTGGTGACAACACCAACAGCGGCGCAAGAGAAAGTCTCCCCTTTAGGGGAGATTTAGAGGGGCGTTCTTTGTAACAATGAAGTTCAACTGACAAACAATTACGCTCTACACCGTTAATTTACATGATCAAACACAAACTATCATGAAAAACAAAGTATGGTTAATAACCGGCTGTTCAACCGGTTTCGGCAGAGAGCTGGCAAAGCTTGTTTTACAATCAGGCTATAAGGCTGGTGTTGCAGCACGCAATACAGAGGATGTAAAAGACATTGTTGAGGCTTATCCGCAAACAGCAGTGGCGCTAAAGCTTGATGTAACAAAAGCTGATGAGATCAAAGTGGCAGTTGAAACAGTGACACAAAAATTTGGCACCATTGACGTATTGGTGAACAATGCAGGTATAGGATATTTTGGTGCTATTGAAGAGAGCGAGGAGGATGAAGTAAGGCGCATGTTCGAGATCAACTTTTTTGGTCTTGCCAATGTGACCAAAGCTGTTTTGCCAATTATGCGAGCGCAAAAAAGTGGGCATGTGGTTAACGTAGCATCCATTGGCGGACTGGTGGCTTTCCCCGCAGTAGGTTTTTATAACGCAACTAAATTTGCTGTCGATGGATACTCTGAAGCGCTATCTAAAGAAACCAAACATTTGGGCATTAAGGTTACGGTGATTGCACCAAGTGGTTTCCGTACCGATTGGGCCGGTCGTTCGGCTAATAACAGCAAGATCGTTATTGACGATTACAAAGAAACCGCAGGTACCAATAAAAACAATATTCGCGGATACAGCGGCAAGCAACCCGGCGATCCGGAACGCGCGGCCAAAGCTATTGTCGACGCAGTTGAAGCCGAAAATCCACCGTTACGCTTGTTATTAGGTAAAGCCGCATTGAAAGGCGCACGCAATAAACTGCAGGAGTTACAAAAAGATTTTGATACCTGGGAAGCGACTACCGTAGGCGCCGATTTTCCGGAAGGGGAGTAAAGCTTTCGTTCTCACTTTGCAGGTTTAAGTGTCTCCGCTTGAACCCATATATCGGTAAGCGTCCACGCTTAATTTATTAAGTTAATAACCGGGAGCGTGGACGCTCCATTTAAAAAAGGTTCAAGCGTCAGACGCTTAAACCTGCATGAGTAAGGAGATTACTTTTAAGCCACGCAGTTTTTTCGTAAATTGCATCCACAGTAAACTGAAGTCTATGGGACAGATTGTAATTGTTGCCTATAAACCCAAACCAGGCAAGGAGGAAGCACTAAAACAATTGATGAAAACACATTTGCCGCGCCTGAAACAAGAAGAGCTGGTAACCGACCGCGAATCCATCATCATGGAGGCTACTGACGGAACTATCATAGAGGTTTTTGAATGGCTAAGTGCCGAAGCCATCGCGAATGCGCATAGTAACAAAGCAGTTCAGCAAATGTGGGGCGAATATGCCGAGGTCTGTGATTACGTTCCGCTGAATACTTTGAAGGAAGCCGGGAATATGTTTGCCGGTTTTACGCCTGTTAATTAAAAAAGCTCTCTGTGTCCCTTACTTTAAATACAGATCAAAAAGCTGCATTCAAGGCAATCCAAAAATTTCTTGATCATCCCGCTGCCGATGTTTTTGTGCTGAAGGGCTATGCCGGTACGGGTAAAACCTTTTTGATGCAGCACATTGCACAATGGCTGAAGGAAAAGGAAAAGAAGTTTTGCATGCTGGCGGCAACGGGTAGAGCTGCTACTGTTCTAAGAGGAAAAACAGGTTTCTCCGCCTCAACAGTTCATGGCGAACTATATAATTTTGATAAGATAGACGGTCTTGATGAAGAAACACTGGCCGAAAATTCAGGGTCTGGTATCGCCGGACAAATGACCATGCAGTTTTTAACCCGCCCGGCAGATAGCGAAACTACCATTTATATTGTTGATGAGGCGTCGATGCTTTCCGGGGCACCGACCGAGGGAAATAATATTGCCGTTTTTGGTTCGGGGATCCTGTTGGAGGATTTTTTCCAGGTAGCCAATAAAAGCAAGATCATTTTTGTTGGCGATCCCTGCCAGTTACCGCCCGTAGGGCAAACGTTTAGTCCGGCGTTAGATACCGATTGGCTGGCCAAACAACACCGTTTTCCGGTATCAGTTAAGCTCTCAAAGATAGAACGCAATAAAGATGATAACGACATATTGGTTTTAGCAGGAGCTATCCGCGCTATGACCGAAAGCCGGGAACGGATCAAGTTTCCTAAAATTCCGGCGTCAAAGCTTAACAATGTGAAGCTGCACACTACAGATGATGCCATGTTTAGTCTGTATGCCGCTAACTATAAAGCAGCAGGCCCCAATAGCTGTCTCGCCATTGCGCGGAGCAACAAAAAAGTACAAATGATAAACCGGGATATGCGCCGCGAGCTTTTTGGTTCGGGATATGTGCCTTTGCAGGTTGGCGATGTACTGTTGGTAACACAGAATAACTATTCGGTCCCGCTGACAAACGGCGATTTTGTGATTGTGAATGAACTTGAAGAGGTAGAGCAAAAGCTTGATATGAAATTTCAAAAAGTACTGGTTACGGCGCTTGCCTCCGGGAAGGAATTTAAGATGCTGCTTTCGTTAGATACGCTTGAAAGTTTAAAGGGTAACCTCACCAACGAACAAGCCAAAGCGCTGATGATTGATTTTAACAACCAGATGAAAGCTAAGGGATATCATCAAAAAAGTGAGCCGTACAAGGAAGCCATGCGTGAAGATCCTTATCTCAATTGCCTTAAAGTTTCGTACGGTTATGCAGTTACCTGCCATAAAGCGCAGGGAGGTGAGTGGAACAATGTTTACCTGTTTTTAGATAAAAGCATGTACGGCTCATCGTACTATGAACTTTGCAAATGGTGGTACACCGCTGTTACCCGTGCAAAAAATGAATTGAATTTGGTGAACGACTGGTGGATTTCGTAGGATATTAAAAAAAGGGGCCGATGGTAGGTGTTGCACCGACATTGAAGTTATATAAAGTCATGTCATTGCAAGGAGGAACGACGAAGCAATCGCATACTATACAGGGCGGATATGCTTCCGTGCGATTGCCACGCTACGCTTATAATGACGTGCATGTAAATCATTCATAATCAAGCTGCATTTTGGAGAGTAAGACCGAGTTTTTGAGCTTCTTTTTGCAGACGAGCAAGCTTTCTTGCCTTTTGTACTTCTGCATCC
>NZ_DASVOB010000388.1:0-11191 GCF_036383575.1 Mucilaginibacter sp. | reverse complement strand
AATGATGATAAACTGCTGGTAGATTTTTTACAGGAGAGTGGCGTGATCACTCACTTTGATGAAAAGGGGCTGCCTTTTTATAACGAGTTTTACCTTTGCTTTGATCCTGAAGAACGACTGCTCATCAACGGGCACTGGCAGGAAGGCATAGTCCCCGATTTTGGTGTTACCGATAATGACCGCAAGCAGGTAGTACGTTTTTTCAACCTGGTAACCCAGCTCAAAAACGCCCGCGGAAACGATGGCAAATACGCTTTTGATATCCCGCTGGATAACAGCTCGGTCGATGATGCTTATCGCAAGCTCGACAGGATAAGTTTTCAGGATTATTTAAAAGAAAACGGTTTTAACTCGCCCTACTTATTGTGGTATTTAAACTATTGCTGTAAGGATGATTATGGCACACCGGCCATGAACGTGAGTGCATGGGCCGGTCTGCATTATTTCTCTGCCCGGAAAGGAACTGCTGCCAATGCCGACCCAAACGCGGTAATTACCTGGCCTGAAGGTAACGGCTGGCTGATGAAAAAATTAAAGGAGCCGGTTAAAGGTCACATCCTAACATCGCACCTCGCTTACGATATTCAGTTGGAGCACAATGGCAAGGTTGCGGTAAAAGTCCTCGACCTTAAACAAAATACATCTGCTATTTTTCATGCCGATAAGCTGATCATGGCATCGCCTCAGTTTGTTAATCAAAAACTGCTCAAAAACATTGTACGACCGGGCTTTGATGTAAGTAAGCTGCATTATTCGCCATGGCTTATAGCCAACCTTACCGTTAATGAGATCCCCACCGCTGCTAAAGGCATGGTGCTTTGCTGGGATAACGTAGCCTATAACACGCCATCGGTAGGTTATGTAAATGCAAATCAGCAGGATATAAAGCTGGTGGAAGCAAAAAAGGTGATCACTTACTATCTACCACTTTGCGATAAGGAACCACGCGTGGCCAGGCTTGCCGCCTACACCCGCACCTATGAGCAGTGGCTGGATATAGTGATAAGCGAAATGGAACAGATGCACCCCGGCATAACCGAACATATTGAACAAGCCGATATGTGGCTTTGGGGCCACGGCATGATAGCTCCGTCGGTAAATTATATCTGGGGCGATAACCGCAAACACGCAAAGGAGGCTGTTAACGATCAGATCTTTTTCGCGCATACCGACCTTAGCGGGATTTCAATTTTTGAAGAGGCCTTTCACCAGGGCATCAGGGCGGCACAACAGGCTATTGAACATAACAATGGAACAGCTTAAAACAGGCAAACAACCATGGGTAAAAAACGCCATCCCCGACGGGATCTTTATCCTGTCGCCACCGTTTATCGCCTTGTTTATTGTTATGCTTTTTCCTGCCCAGTTCAAAAATTCGGTACTGATGCCGGTGCAATACTGGGTTGTGCTGATTGTAATGATTGATGTTGCCCATGTTTACAGTACACTTTACCGCACTTATTTTAATCCGCCCGAATTTAAAAAGCAGCCCCACGTACTTATAGCAGTTCCCTTGTTTTGTTATATAGGCGGCGCAATGCTTTACCTGGCGGGCGGCATATTTTTTTGGCGGGTGCTGGCATACCTTGCTGTTTACCATTTTATAAGGCAGCAATATGGCTTTCTGCGTATTTACTCGCGCCATGAAAATCAAACATCATTATTTAAGTATCTTGACAATACTACTATTTATATAGCTACCATATACCCCTTGCTATACTGGCATTTTGCCGGCTCAAAAAAAAACTTCAACTGGTTTGTTAATGGCGATTTCGTTTTATTCCATTTTGAAGGCTTGCTTATAGCCGCAAAGATCATTTACCTGCTTACTATAGCACTGTTTACCATAAAAGAAGCCTGGCTTTACATAAAAACCAGGCGGTTTAATTTACCTAAAAACATGATAGTGTTGGGCACTTTCCTGTCATGGTATTTCGGAATTGTTTATTATAACGGAGATATGGCTTTCACCACGCTCAACGTGGTATCGCATGGCATCCCGTACATGGCATTGGTTTGGTTTTATGAGCAAAAAAAATTCACCGGCTGGAAAAGCTATCGTACCAAATTCATGAAAGTCACTTTTAGCAAATACGGGGTATTTTCATTTATCGGGCTGCTTATTTTGTTTGCTTATGTAGAAGAAGGTCTTTGGGATGGCCTTATCTGGAAAGAGCACGTTTCGGTATTCAGGATATTTGCGGGACTGCCGTCCATTAACAGTGATATGCTGCTGGCCTTAACCGTTCCGCTTTTAGCCTTACCGCAATCAACCCATTATGTGCTTGATGGTTTTATTTGGCGTATGCGGAAGCAAAAAGAAGCTTAGCAAAAAGCTCCCGGCTTAGGCCCGGGAGCTAACAAGAATTAGATCTTCATTATGCTAATATGCTGTTGATCAGCTTCAGCTCTTCATCTGTAAACGAAGTATTGGCCAAACAACCGATAGAGTCGGTAACCTGTTCCGGTTTACTTGCGCCGATCAGTACCGAAGTAATCCGCTTATCTTTCAGGATCCATGATAGTGCCATCTGGGCCAGGTTTTGACCGCGCTGCAAGGCAAGCTCATTCAGCTTTGCAGATTTGGCTATATTTTGCTCAGTTATGGCATCTTCGTCAATTGCTCCGTTACCACGGTGAGCCGCAGCCCTTGAACCTTCTGGGATACCTTTCAGGTACTTATTGGTTAATAAGCCTTGTGCCAGCGGTGAGAACGGGATGCAGCCAACACCTTTATCTCCCAGCACATCAAGCACCCCCCCCTCAACCCACCTGTCAAACATGGAGTATTTAGGCTGATGAATTAAACATGGAGTACCAAGTTCTTTCAATACAGCAACCGCTTTTTCGGTTTCAGAGGCGCTGTAACTTGAGATACCAACATACAAAGCTTTACCCTGGCGTACTATCAGGTCTAATGCGCCCATGGTTTCCTCTATAGGGGTTTCCGGATCCGGGCGGTGGTGATAGAAAATATCCACATAATCAAGCCCCATGCGTTTAAGGCTTTGATCCAGGCTGGCCACCAGGTATTTTTTTGAACCCCAGTCGCCATAAGGGCCCGGCCACATGCCCCATCCTGCTTTGCTCGAAATGATCAATTCATCGCGATAGCTTTTAAAGTCATCTTTAAAAATATGGCCAAAAGTTTCTTCGGCTGATCCTGCCGGCGGACCGTAGTTATTGGCAAGGTCAAAATGGGTAATGCCTTTGTCAAAGGCCAAACGTAAAATATTACGGGCATTCTCCAGGCTGTCGATACCACCGAAGTTATGCCACAGGCCAAGCGACACCGCAGGCAGTTTTAAACCGCTGTTACCGCAACGGCGGTATTCCATATCCTGGTAACGGTTTTGATTGGGTAGATAGGTCATATCTTAAATAATTAGTAAAATCCAAAGTTGGCTTATCTCTCACAAAAATCCATTGAACTGGGACAAGAAATAAAATTATTTACCGCCTAAAATTTGGAAGGATGCCTACAGGGTGACTTATATTTGAACCATGTTTCAAAATATCAACAATTACGCGGCACGATCAGTTAGTTTAACTGCTGAGGAAACGGCGCGATTTAATGAGATCTTGGAATACCGTAAAGTACCCAAAAAGACCCGTTTACTTGCAGCAGGCGATATCTGCAACTTTGAAGCTTACGTAAACAAAGGCTGTATCCGCGAATATATTATTGATGAGAACGGCGTGGAAGTAACCCTTCAATTTGCCGTTGAAGACTGGTGGGTAAGCGACCTGGCCAGTTTCCAGGACCAAAGCCCCTGCACCATGTACATTGAAACCCTGGAAGATTGCGAACTGCTCATCCTCACCCGCGATTCAAAAGAGCGCTTGCTAACCGAAGTACCCAAACTGGAGCGCATGTTCAGGCTCATGCTGCAAAGACATTTAACCGTGGTTCAAAAACGCTTGTTTAAAACCATCTCCACTACTGCAATGGAAAAATACCTGGAGTTTATTAACCGTTACCCCAGCATTCCGCAAAGGGTGCCACAACATTATATAGCTTCGTATTTGGGTATTTCGCCCGAGTTTTTGAGTAAGTTAAGGACACGGAATTTGAGGAAGTAACTATATAAACTTACGGGAATTGCGTTCCCAATACTTTTTAATAAATCCCCATTTATAATCCTTGTATTTTTCAATCTCGCCGATCGGGTACTTCTGTATCTGGCGTTCTTCTTTACCGTTTATTTTAGATATAAAAATCCCCATTTTTTTATCTCTCTCACAGCCCAATCCTGAGATATTGCCAATTTTAATAATCTTATTATTCACAATCTTAAATAAATCGCTGTCCCAGTTCATGTCAGCACAACCGCTACGGTGGTAAGAATAATATAGATGAGTGCCTTTCAATTTTTGAGGATCGGGATAATCCGGAAAATCTTTTACAGGAGCAAATTTCTTAATACGGCTATCGTACAGCAACAGGTCACAACGACCAGGCACATTTGACATATGCTCAATAAACAGATCTTTATAACCATCACCATTAAAATCGACAAATTTGAACGAGGAAAAGCCTTCATCATAATAATCAGTATTTTTAAGATGCAAAACTGTTTTCCCATCAGCGTTTAAAATTGATATCGACCAATCGCTGCTTCTATAAATTGCCTTATAACGCACACCGTCAATTTTGGCACTTGTAGTTTCATAAGTATCTTCCTGGGCAAATAAATAATTAGGGCAAATTAGGAATGCGACAGCGATAAGCAGGATTTTCATTAAGGAATATTTGCACCTCTAATCTAAACAAAAAAGGCACACCGTTAAAACGGTGCGCCCTTTTTAAGATAATTATGATAAATTAATACAATTTAATTTCGATGGATATGCAACCCATTAAACTGCCTTTTACCGTTTTCATACGATGTGTTGCCTTTAGCAAAGCGGGGATATTTTTCGCTATATTTTTTAAATACGTTATCGGGCTGTTTTTTCCCGTTTATGATCAGTTCTTCGCCGTTAAATGAAAGATCATGCAGTGCATCTTCGTTCGGGATAATACGATCAGCCACAAAATCGCTGATCATCTGCTTTAATACCCGCTGATCTTCGGCGGCCTGCTCCTGGTCGCGCTTGGCCTGGATCTGATCGCGGGATGCCTGCTCCTGGTCGCGTTTAGCTTGCTCTTGATCACGGCCCGCCTGTTCCTGGTCGCGTTTGGCTTGCTGCTGGTCTTTGGCGGCCTGTTCCTGATCACGCTTAGCCTGCACCTGGTCGCGTTCGGCCTGCTCCTGTTCAACTTTTGCGTGCTGTTGATCACGGGCTGCCTGCTCCTGATCGCGTTTAGCCTGCTGCTGATCACGACCGGCTTGTTCCTGATCTCGTTTAGCTTGTGCCTGATCCCTTTTCGCCTGGATCTTGTCTTTCCTGATCTGCTCACGGATAGAAGCTATCACCGAGCTGTATTCACTCCATTTGATCGATGGGATAATTTCGCCGTCTACTGCCAGGGCCATCAGCTTGTTGTTTGCCAATTCCATTTGGTAGGTTTTTCCATTCCAGTTGGTTTGGATGCGTTCGCGCCCCTTACCATCAAAAGTATCGTAATTGTTATAAGAGTTGAAGGCCGTTTTTTTTCCCGGCTTTTGCGCATTTGCAGCAGTTGTTAACGCCGTTGCAGCTATCAGCAACAGGGCACTTCTTAAATAATTTGTTTTCATTTTTTTGTTGATTTAAAAGTTTGCGAAGGCTATAGGCCTTGTATCTGTTTATTCCTGTTATTTTTCTTTTAGTTTTTCCAATGCCTTTTTTCCACCCTCATTTTGCGGATTGAGAACAATTGATTTTTGGTACATTTTTATGGCATCTTCCTTTTTACCCGCACCGGCAAGTGCCTCAGCGTAACTATCATAAGTATTGAAACTTGCCGGAAACAAAACGATATTGAACTTAAACACTTCCAAAGCTTCGTTCAGGAAACCGTCATTCATCAAATTATAACCAAGCCTGTTCAACTCCTTCTCGTCAATAAAATAGTTGCTGGTATCTGTTTTGAGTTTATTGAAAAGCGTAGCTGCCGCTTCAGGGCCTTTCTGATGCAGGGTTATTACGTAGTCTTTAGCCAGCGACCGTTTGCCGCGGTAGATATCATTCCCGTTATTTAAAATATAAAAGGCATTAAGCCCTTCGGGATGAAGGCCGCGATGCGTTACATTATCAAGAATAACAACAGTTTGCTTCCGGGTTATATTGCGAAGAAATAACGTAACCACACCAGATGAACCACCCGAATGCCATACAACTTTGCCATAAGTTGTGTCCCGTAGTATCTCCCAGCCAAGACCATAATATGATTTCGTATTTGCCCAGCCAGCGCTTGCTTTACTTCCGTCATTAAGTAAGGTCGGGACAAAGGCCTCTTCAAGCACTTTCTGTTGCAGTAATTTGCCGCCGTATAAAGCTTCATCAAACTTTAGCAGGTCGCCGATGGTGCTCACAACCGCGGTAGGCCCAATTATAGCACCCAATATTACCGACTCGATATGATCGCCTTTTACCGAATCGACACGTTTCAACTGCCCCGGCGAATAGCTAATAAATTCATAGCGCTGAGCCCGGTTCTTGTCGGCCACCGGCAGCAGAGGTGTTTCAATGTAAGTATGGGCCATCCCGGCAGGCTTAAAAACATATTTAGCCAAATAGTCCTGGAACTTCATACCGCTCAGCTTTTCAACTAACAGCGCAAGCAATCCGAAACCGGTATTTGAATAGCTATACCTTTCACCTGTTTTGAATAATAAACCACGACTGTCATTTTTCAGTGCCGGGATCAGGTCATTCAAGGCGTAGATCTTTTCGGGGTTTTCGCTGTAAGGCTTTTCAAAGATCTGGTAATCGGGCAAGCCGGAAGTATGTGATAACAGATGTCGTAAGGAGATCTGCTTCCAGGGAAACTCAGGAAAATACTTGATGAACGGATCATCCAATTTAAGCTTGCCGTTTTTCTTAAGCTGTAAAATAGCTACCGCTGTAAACGTCTTTGACACTGAAGCCAGGTTAAAAGCAGTTTGGTTTGTATTCAACAACTTTGAAGCCACGTCGGCATAGCCAAACGAACGCTGGTAAACAACTTTTCCTTTTTTGGCAACCAGCACGTTACCGTTAAACTCGTGCTGATCATATAAAGTCGTAAACAAGCTATCCAGGCGCCTTTGCTTATCCTGTGCCAGCAAAGCGCTGGTTATCCCGTTGAAAAGTATAAGCAACAGGCATGCAGTCACCATACCTTTCGGTAAATAATGTTCCTTCATCTTTTATTAAATTTTTGTTAGTAAAAGGGCAATACAATGCCACCCCAGTCAAAGCTGGTTCGTAAAATCCCGGTTCTTCTGAATTAAAAATACAAAGCTCCGCCTGCGGGCAGCGCTGCCCGGTAAAAAAAGCCTGTTCTGTTGTTAATTGATTTACTGTGCGCTTACGCTGTTTTTGGGTTTAGCTGGTTTGGGTGCTATTGGTTGTTTTACTTGCAATTGATCTCGCCGGGCCTGCTCCTGGTCGCGCTTGGCTTGTACCTGGTCCCTTTCGGCCTGTTCCTGGTCAAGTTTAGCCTGCGCCTGATCACGCATGGCTTGCTCCTGGTCGCGTTGGGCTTGCTCCTGATCCCGACGGCCTTGTTCTTGCTCTACTTTGGCGTGTTCCTGATCGCGTTTGGCCTGATCCTCATCACGACGGGCTTGTTCCTGTTCCGGGTTAAGCTTTGTTTTATCAGTTACTGTCTGCTGATTTTCCTGTTCGGCCCGCAGCTTTGCTGCTAATACGTCGCGCTCCAGCTGCTCCCGTGGAGACACCGGTTCGGCGTTAGCCATAACTACATTTTCAATGGGAGGAACAGTTTTTTGAACATCAGCAATGTATTTACGTTTTGCAAGTTTCGGCTTAGCAATTGCTACTACTTGCGTACCGGCAGGCTGTATAATCCGTTGTTCCTGTTTATATATATGAGTGCTGCCATTTTCCGGGTAATTAACTTTCCTTATCTGGGCAATAGCGGCAGTGGCTATAATTGCCGAAAGGACAATAACGCCAACTATTAAAAATGCCCGCTCTCCCGAAGTTACCGTTTTGCTTTTATTACCCAGGATGCGGCTTACCCTTTGCAGTAACTGGTTCTTTTTACCGGGAAACGCAACCGCGTAATTTGTGCCATAAATTGAATATTCTTTAAAACTGATGAGGGCATCTATAAACTCCCGCTTATTTTTTGTTTGGGCGAGGGCGATATCATCACAGCAGTTTTCCCGCTCGTCACGCAACAGGGCCGAGATCCATAACAAGCCCGGATTAAAGAAAAATACGGTTTCGGCAATGGTTTGTAAAAAGTTAACGATATAATCATGCCTGCGGATGTGGGCCAGTTCATGCAGTAACACTGCTTCCACCTGCTCGGGCGGCAACCCGGCCAATAAACCCACCGGGATCAGGATAACCGGCTTCAGGTGACCAAAAACCATCGGCATTTTTACATAACCCGATTCCAATAGTTTTACAGCCCGCTTCAATTGCAGCTTTTCGCAAAGTTGTTCAACCCGGCTTCTCCAATATTCAACGGGTTCTGATACCTGCCTGTATTTAGCAGTATGGATAAACATGAGCCCGCGCATCATCCGTACCGAACGAAACAAGAAAAACACAAGCCATAACAACACAACCATAGGGGCATTGGCAGTAAAATATCCCACACATGTATTGGCAAAAGCCCGGACCCCATCCGCATTAAGGCTTAATAAAGCCGATGCCCTGCCGCCTATAGCATTACCAAACTGCACCATGCTTTGCTGAGCTGGTTTATTCCATTCCCAAACAAAAGTGAAGATGCAGGCAGCAATAAATAATAAAAACTGTACAAGTACCAGGTTGTACCTTATTACAGCACTTGTTTTTTTGGTAAGGAGCATTACCACCGCACTGATAACCGCCAGCAACATACCCTGCCATAGTGAATGGATCAGCATCCAGCTAAAAGCCTGTATCAGGCTGTGGGAAATGGTGTTGGTGTTAAGGAGCAGGTACATATCTGTAAAGTTTAATTATTTATCATCCATGTTTTTGAGCAGCTCTTTTATTTTTTTGAGTTCTTCGGCCGATGTTTTGTTGTTACCCAGCAAGGCTACCATCAAATCGCTCGGCGAACCGTTATACATTGAATCAACAAAGCGGCCAAGCATATTACCTTTTACCTTGTTTTCTTCAACCACCGCGTTGTAAATGTGCTTCATATTGGTTTCATCGCGTTCAAGCATCCCCTTCTCTTTCATTACCTGCATCAGCTTAAGGGTACTGGTATAAATTACCGCTTCCTTTTGCTCGTTAAGCTTATCATGCACAAACCTCACTGTCGATGGGCCATACTGCCATAACACCTGCAATACATCCATTTCGGTTTTGGTGGGCGTTAAATCAGCAGTAATATCCTTTTTAAACAAACTCATAGACCAAAGGTATGTATTAAAAACGTACGTTGCAATAGCTAAGTTATTTTTATCGGAAAAAATTTCTACCTAAAACAAAACAACCACCCTAATAGTAAGGTGGTTGCACAGTATACATAATAAGATCAGTGTTTTAAAAACTTTTGGCGAAGGTCAGGCCTACCTTTCCGTCCTGGTAGGTTGGCAGCAATAATGAATTGTTATTGCTCTTCTCATTTCCACCGCGGAACAAACTGTTACGGATCAGCGGGTACAGGTAATAAGCAGCCTTGGTTGACAGGATACCGAAACCGGCCCCAGCTACGATATCGCTAAACCAGTGCTTGTTGTTGTATACACGCAATATAGCTGTAGCGGTCGCAAAACCATAACCTACGCCTCCATATATCGGCGAACGGTCACCGTATTCCTGTGCCATAAATTCGGCCGAAACAAAGGCGTTGCCGGTATGTCCTGATGGAAATGAAAACTTATCTGAACCATCAGGCCGCTCACGGTGAGTAACGCGTTTTAAACCGAAGGTAGTACCAGCAAATATGGCTTCTGAAAGCACAAGCAGCATAGTGCGGTCGATAAAAGTATTTTTACCATGTATGCCTGCCAGGTTCAGTGCATAAACTGATACTATCGGCGCGTATTGCATATAATTATCCACCTTGGTATGAAAACCAGGATGATCCTTGTTCATATCATTGTGTACACGGTAATCAATATTGCGTATAAACCCTACTTTTAACGATAGTAAACCATAAGTGATAAATGCAGCCGGCGGTATGTATGATGGAAATTTACTTTCAAGATGTTTAACCGTATCCGGCAAAGTCAGGATATTCCTGGCAGAGTCTTTTTGCAAAGAATCCTTCTTTACTGCAACTTTTTGTAATGTATCTTTAACCTGGGCATATGATGGCAACGTAAACGAAGCTGCCAATAGCATCGAAATAAAATAAAACCTAAACTTTTGCAAAGAATCCCCCTTATTAAGCGCTGATAAATACAATTATACAATTTAATTCTGTAGAATTTCTGAAGCGTACAAACAATAAATTAACACGCTGTTAACGTAAATCACACCTTATATGTTGTATATCCTTTCAAATTGATTTTGAGGCTGATAGATTTCGTTTTAATTGTCCTTTTAACAATAAATAAAATTACCTATGTTTGGCTTGCACTTCCAATAAACCACCAAACTACCTGAATGAAGATCCTCAAACTTATCCCCTGTTTCCTGCTGCTTATCAGCACCCATGTTTTTGCCCAGGACCAGGCCCATATCACCATCAATTTACACGACCAGGTTGGCGACATGTACCCAGTTTGGGCATGGTTTGGTCACGATGAACCCAATTATACCTACATGAAGGACGGGCGTAAGCTCCTTACCGAGTTATCCGCTTTAAGCCCGGTACCTGTACGGATGCGTGTTCATAATTTGCTCACCAGCGGCGATGGTACAGCGGCACTAAAGTGGGGATCGACCAATGCCTACACCGAGGATGCCAACGGAAACCCTGTTTACAATTGGCATTTGGTAGATAGTATATTTGATACTTATATTAAACTGGGGATGAAGCCATACGCCCAGGTAGGTTTTATGCCCGAAGCCTTATCGACACACCCAAAACCTTATCGCCATTACTGGAAACCAGGCGATAATTATGATGATGTTTACACCGGCTGGGCGTATCCACCAAAAGATTATAACAAATGGGAAGAGCTTGTTTATCAATGGGTAA
>NZ_DASVOB010000387.1:0-27163 GCF_036383575.1 Mucilaginibacter sp. | reverse complement strand
CCTGCTGTTTTTTTTCAAGCCGGTCTTTTCAATATTTAGTTTTTTAAGGCGTGAATTCAGTGTCGGAACCTTGATCCCCAGTATCTCGGCCGCGCCGCCCGGCCCATAAACTTTCCAGTTGCATTTCATTAAAACTGCAAGGATATGTTCGCGCTCAACCTCTTCAATAGTTCTCATGTAATCCGTTCCGCTGCCACGTCTTGCGGGCTGAGCGGTCAGGTTTCCAAAACTCCGGATCATTGATTCGCCCGAAAGCAGGATATGGCGGTGAATAAGATTTTCCAGCTCCCTGACATTTCCAGGCCAGTCATAGTTCATGATCTCCTGCATTGCCTGTTCGCTAACCCCGGCAACCTTGCTATTTTCAATTCGGCTAAGCTTAGTAATAAAATGATTCACCAGCAAAGGAAGGTCATCCTTACGTTCACGAAGCGGCGGCGAGTTCAGGGGGAAAACATTCAGCCTGTAATAAAGGTCTGCACGAAATCTACCCGCTACCATCTCTTCCTGCAAGTTACGGTTCGTTGCGGCTACAATCCTGACATCCACTTTTTTTGTAGTACCGCCGATTACTTCTATTTCCTTTTCTTGCAAGACCCTCAAAAATTTGGACTGCATTTCTAATGGAAGCTCACCGATCTCGTCGAGAAATATAGTGCCGCCATCGGCCTGTTCAAAGCGCCCCGCGCGTTTGTCCAACGCATTCGTGAAGGCCCCCTTTTCATAACCGAACAGCTCAGCCTCGATAAGGCTTGCGGGCAGCGCGGCACAATTCACTGATATCATGGGATTTTTGCACCTGGGCGACAGAAGGTGTATGTTTCGGGCGATCAGCTCCTTTCCGGTTCCGCTTTCACCGCATATCAGTACAGAAACGTTGGAATGGGCGATGCGCATTACATTTTTATGCAGTTCAACCATAGATGGTGACTGGCCGATTACATCCGATATCAAATAATCAGTTGCCTTTTGGTCAACTGCTGAAGACTGCTGCCGGTTTAGCGATTGATTTTCACTATGGGCATATAAAGCAACTTCGAGCATAATCAGAATATCCTTTTCCCGGTAAGGTTTTGCCAGAAAGCCATATGGGCGGGTGGTTTTGGCCGCATCAAGGATCTGTTGCTTTGAATTCCCTGACAGGTATATGAAAGCAATATTTTTCCTCGAAAGCAGGCCGCCGAGATCGATGCCTGTTTGCCGGCCCTTTAGCTGAATATCGATCAGGACGAGGTCTGGCAATTCTTTTTTAATGATTTCAACAGCCTCAGCAACCGAACGCGCAATAGAACAAACACGGTAGCCGGCCCTTCTCAACAACACCTCAAGATTGTTAGCCTCAATATATTGATCCTCGACGATCAGTATTTTAGCTTTATACTTCATTTAAAATTCCCCCGGAAAGTTGGTTTCAAGCTTCAGAAATTAAATTTTAAAGTAATATTAGCAAATTTCAGCCAGTCCTAAAAAAGTACATACCGAGGGCTGCTTTACCATAACATTGAAAAATTTAATTCTGCATTGATTTTGTTTATATATCGTCAATTTATATTTCCAATTTAATGATATACCAACAATAATTCGCTCCAGTTTCCATCAAGAACCTGATTATTAACGCCATACAAACAAGGCATAAGGTTTGCAATAAAGATTCAAAAAAGTTCGATCTTTTTTATTTACTCCAGCTAAGCGGGAATTAGGACGGCATGACTACGTGGTTTTTCATATCCGGTCAACCTTTATCTGTCAACTCAAGTGTAACACATTGCGATCATGCAAAAATCTATAAACAATGAAATAGACAGGCCGAACCAAATAGCAACGGCATTGCGTTTGCGCATCGAGGATGTTCATGAACGTGCCGACTTGATTAAAATGTTAACGGACTTATTAAAAACTCATTTTAATTTCAACGGAATATTTATTCAGTCGGTCGACCCCCATACCGGAACTTATTACCCCTTTCTGATCGACCATCATTCAAAAGCGCGCGATCTAAATGAATTTAAGGCGCTTTCCAATACAAGAGCATCGATTCAGGATCCGATTGTACGGGATGCTATAAAGGCCAGACATAGCTTTGTTGTTTCTCTGAAAGACTTTACCAGCATGCCCGCCGTGCCTTACTGGATAAAGATAAATTTTGAGTACGGCATCAGAAAGGGTTTGGTCACCCCGTTGCGAATCAAAGATGAGGTTGTAGGGGTTTGTTATATATGGTTTGATAATCAAGATCCATTTCGGGAAGGTTTAGCAGATGTGATGGATGCGATTTCATTGGACCTCGGATTCGCGGTCTCAAACACGATGATCAATGAAATGCTGACACGGAGGGAATCGTCGAACGAATTGCTTTTTGCATTCAGCCGCGATCTGGCGGAAGTTAAAACCCGCGAGGACCTATCGAGGACTGTAACGGACGGATTAAAAAAGTTGATCACTTTTAATGATTTTTTCATTATCGAGCTGGTGCCTGATGAGGTGCATCCGAACTTCATTCTTTCCAGCCTGCAATTAGGGGCAGCCGAGTTGCAGTGGTTGTATACAAATTCCTTTATTAAAGATCTATTCATGGAAACCGCCGACCTTAACATGCCCTTGATATTTCAATTGTCGGATCTCGAAACGACAGACCCGCCGCTATGTTTTGGCTCACGGGGCAATGAAGAGTCGGAAGAGTTGCTTTTGAAAATCCTTCCAGGCCCTTCCGGCTCACAGTTCGGGCTCATCCTTATATCCAATAAGACCAACGTATTTGATTTGTCTGACAGGGCGCTGATCCTTCGCATTTCAGGTCATCTTGCCACTGCAGTTTCGAACGTGGTAATGCATGAAGAACTGGTCCGCCGGGAGAAAGACAAAGAGATACTGCTCGCCTTCAGTCATGATATAGCATCGGTAAGGAATAAGGACGATCTGAGGAAAGCGATAGAAAAAGTAAGCGGGCAATTGTCGAGCATTGCCCGGTTCGTCATACGCGGCATCAACGATGACCAGGAAACGATGACCATATACATTTATGATGATAAGGTTAAGAAAGGAGTTGAAGAAAATGGTCAGCAGTTTATTCTGAATAAAGTATTTCCGTTAAATGACGGTATTTCGGAAGTAGTTCTTGCTGGTAATGAGACCATGGTGTTTGAACTTCAGGAGTGGATCGATGCGGGAAAAGCATCCTCCTTCATTTATTTTTGGCGGGGCCTGGGAGCCCAGAAATGTGTGGCGACACCTTTGAAGACCGGCGGCCGCAACCTGGGAATTTTCTGGGTGGATTCTGAATATCCGGATGTAAAGATGATAGGCAGCATTTGTGCCCAGATATCCATTGCGATGTCAAACATTCTTGCAAATGAAGAACTGCTTAAATTCAAACAGCGGTTAGAAGTTGAAAATGAGTATTTACAGGAACAAATCCGGCAGATCTATAATTCTTCAGAAATCATCGGCACAAGCAGCGCAATGCAGGAGGTTTATCAATTAATGTCGCTTGTTGCAAATTCAAATGCCAGCGTGCTTATACAGGGTGAAACAGGAACCGGCAAAGAGTTGATCGCAAGGGGTATACATGAATCCTCACAACGAAAAAATCAGATCATGGTTAAAGTGAACTGCGCGGCAATGCCTTTAAACCTAATTGAGTCGGAACTGTTCGGCTATGAAAAAGGAGCTTTCACCGGTGCGTATGAAAAGCGGATCGGTAAATTTGAACTCGCTCACCGCGGCACGCTTTTCCTGGACGAGATCGGCGAACTTCCATTGGAAATTCAGGTAAAGCTGTTACGGGTACTTCAGGAACGCGAATTCGAAAGATTAGGGGGAAAAGTGACCATCAAGGTTGATGTCCGGATCATCACAGCTACTAACCGTGACTTGAAAACGGAAGTCGACGCCGGCAGGTTCCGTTCCGATCTTTATTACAGGCTAAATGTTTTCCCTATACAACTACCGCCACTACGCGAACGACGGAAGGATATACCCTATCTCGCTCACTTCTTCCTGGGCAGATACAGCAAAAGTCATTCATTTAAGGTTACAGGAATTTCGGCAGGGACGATGAATGAGCTTAAAGCTTACTCATGGCCCGGAAACGTAAGAGAGCTTGAACATATGATCGAGCGGAGCGTACTGCTTTCTACAACGAAGAATCTGACTAAAGTTTATCTGCCGGATTCAAAAACCGGTGACTGCGCGGGATCAGTTGATATGAATAACCTGGAAAGCGTTGAAAGACGGCATATCATCGAAATTCTATCCAGATGTAATGGCAAAGTATCCGGAAAAGGTGGCGCGGCCGAATTGCTAAAGCTGCCGTCTTCCACACTCAATTCAAAAATGAAAAAACTGGGTATCACGAAAAGTTCAGTTGTTAAATAAACAGACAGATTATCGTGAATTATTATTCATTGTTTATACGTATTATAATCTCTAAATTTATGTTGGTTGATGAACATTTGTTACCCACACATTCATGAAAAAGTGTCAACTGTTTATCCTGCTGCTATTCTTTATAAAATCATCATTTGCGCAAACCAGCAATTTTGATGAGTTGCCTTTGCCCATACTTCGACAAAAACTTGCATTAAGTAAAAGTGATACGACCACCGTTAAGCTGCAGCTCGCCTTAGGCCATTTAATGCTTTTGAAGGCTTCGGCAGGTGCAAATGACATTGATTCGGCTAAAAGATTTTCGGCTCAGGCATCGGCGCTCAGCCGAAGGCTTAGCTTTCAATTTGGGATCATTAATGCAATGCTGCTGAATGCGGAAATTTTATATTCTCAGAAAGACCCCGATAATGCTTTAAGGATCGCTCAAAACGCACTTGCATTTTCCATAAAACACAGAAATAGTGACGGTGAGGCGAGATCATACTATCTTATATCAAGGTACTATTCCACTTCCAACTCACTTGAGAAGAAATTATATTACGTAAACAAGGCGGTTGCCATTTTCCGAAAGGACAGAAATTCCCTGTGGTTATCTTTTATGCTGACAAATGACGCCGACTTGCTGTTCCAGGGCGGGCGAAATTCGGAAGGTCTCAAATTACTTTTCGAAGCTTTAAATCTTGGTAAAGCGGTGAGCCGGAGAACCGTAGAAGGTATCTACTGGAATATTGGCAGGGTATCGATGAGAACAGGCGATTACACCAACGCCTTAAAGTATAATTTATTAGCTATTAAAACCGCCAAAGAGGTTAATGATACTACCATGCAAGTTGCCTGGATAAAGCATCTGGTTGCTTCCACTTTTATAAGACTTGGAGATTATAAGAGGGCAATTCCATATTCAGTCGAGGTAATGAAAATGGGGAAACGTTTCAACGCCCCCTTTTTCACGATATTGGAATCGTCGTCACTTGCTTTTGAGTACATCCACTTAAACAGGTTAGCTGAAGCGCTGACTGTTCTGAATGAAATTAAAAGTAATGCCAAAAATGATAAGGACAGGCTTTCGGTAAACCTGGATTTTCTTTATAGCCTGATTTATGCAAAAAAATTATCAGAGGCCGGAGCGTATGTGCAGGAAGTAAAAAAACTACTGCCGCTGATTTCGAAAGATAATGTCGCGGTAATCCTGAATGCCTGTAACGGGCTTGCTTATTATTACTCGGAAACAGATCAACTTAATGCGGTTTATCGATATTCGGACCTATACACGGCACTGGCACATCAGCTCAGTTATATTGAAGATATCGATATGGCAGAAAACCGGTATTACAAGCTGGCTATTGTAAATCGCGATCCAAATTCTGTGATCGGGCATTTTCTTAAAGGCCAGCAGTTCAGGGATTCTGTTTATAATAGAGTAAAAGCCTATCAGGCGTTTTTGCTGGAAATGGAAAATGAGACCCTGGCAAAAAACAGGCATATCGACTCACTTACCCTCGATGCTCAAATAAAGGAGATCAAGCTAAAGCGCAACCAGCTTATTCAGAAGGCAACTATTTTCGGTTCGGTAATGCTCTTGTTCATTACCGGTCTGATCTACAGCCGATATAAATTGAAGCAGCGCAGCAATACTTTGCTGACACAACAAAAAGAAGAGATCGATCAAAAGAACAGTGCGCTTCAACAACTGATCTTAGATAAAAACGCACTATTGAAGGATAAGGACGAGCTATTGTCAGAAAAGGAACTTTTATTTAAAGAGGTTAACCACCGCGTGAAAAACAACCTGCAGTCGGTTATGCTATTATTGGAAAACCAGGCCGCAACGCTTGAAGGCGATGCATTTGATGCGGTAAATATTAGCAGACATCGCATTTATGCCATGTCGCTCGTTCATGAAAAACTGATCGAATCTTCAAAATTAAAATCAGTAGATATGGGCATATACCTGCCTCAGCTGATCGAACATATAAGAGATAGTTTTCAGGGCGCGGCCCAGGTAAATTTCAGAACCAGAGTCGAAGAATTGATTATAGATGTTTCCCTGGCGCTACCCTTAGCCCTTATTGTCAACGAAGCTGTAACTAATGCGTTTAAATATGCGTTCCCTGACCAAAAACATGGTGAGATCTTTATTGCATTCGGAAAGATTAAGGAACAGATAAGGCTGGAAATAGCTGATAATGGCGTAGGCATGGACAACCAGTTAAAAACCAAAGAAAACGGCGGCACGGGTTTTAAATTAATACGGGGTTTATGCGAAGATATCGATGCGAAAATAACCATCAAAAATGCGTCCGGAACACGGATTGTCATACAGTGTAATAATGACCGGCAGCAGGAAGAAGTAAATTTAGAATTGGTTTTAGCTCATTTACCAGATCTAAACACGAAATAACAGATACTTGTTAGCGATGAAACGGAAATCGTGTTTGGAGATTGATTTTAAAGAATTCAATAAACTCCATCCACAGTAAAATGAAAAACTCTACGCCACACCCATCACTCACATTAGGGGTTTACGACAAACGAACAAAATTTTCGATAGGTCTTTCGTTAAAGACATGTACCTGGTGTCCATGTGATACAGGTACTAAATTCATTTGTTCCACGAACAAAACTATTCCAGCAACAGCTCTTATCCGGCAATCAAAATTCAGTTTTTTGAGCTTCTTCCAACTTCCCGTACCCATGAAAATGGCGATTTTTGTTGGCTTACAAAGTATTTTCAATGTAAAATCGACCTGCGTTCATCGGTAATGATGTTCGGTAGTTTTATCAAATCAATTGAGAGTCCAGGTAGGCCGTTTTTGCTTCATATATTCTCTTTAGTTGGGCATTTGCGCGAGTAAAATTCCTGATTAACATCTCTTTATCATCATTGTTTCCTTTTGATACATCAGAGTAGCCGAAGTATTTTTGCACCGAGATAAACGGGAAAAACACCATTTTATTAATCACCATTTTGGAAAGCAAAATATCTGCAACTACATTATTATCATAGGGCTCGTCCAATATTTTCTGAAATACGGGTTTATACAAAATAGTAAATTGTGTGCAATGGGAGTAGCTTATCCAAGCTCTATTGTCTGTAATAGGGACGGCCTTAGCCAAGGCGCAGATACCCCCCAGAAGCATCTCGGCCTGCTGCAAATAAGCTTCCATAATATTTTTAATTAAAAATACCCTGGAGTAATCGGATGTAAACGCATGATCATCTTCACAAATAATAATTACATCGTCCTCGTTTTCAATAGCTATTTTTATAATCTTACGAATAGTTTCCCATAAGCCAACAGCGCCGATTGGATTTTTGCAAGCTTCGATTATTTGAACTTTGAACTCATCTTTTTCAGCAAATTGCTTCTTTATATGTTCCAATCTTTCCGTTCGTTCCGGAAGGTTAATTATATATGTTGGAATAACTATGTTATCATAATCCTGTTCATTTAAGTCATGTGCATTTTCAATGGAAAAGGACTTATAAAAGGCAGAAATGTGTTCTATTAGTTCAATTTGTCCCGAAATATTTAAACTTGGTCGTTTCACGCCCACTTCATTATTTTTTGACTTTGAACTGGCATCTTCTGATTCTTTCAAATTTGATATAAATGGATATATAAAAAATTGGCCATTTGTAATTGAAAATATACTTTTATCCGCCAATAATATATCCTCGAAAAATGAGCGAAATATAATTGTAAACTGCGATTCCGGAAAGTTTTCTACCCAAAATAAGTTATTTGAAACCCTTATTGCACTCCCAAATGAGTTTACGTCACCACATAAAATATCTGCACCTAACTTTTTTGCCTGCCTGATACATTCTAATAAATTATCCGTCGAATAATTATCTGTAAATTGATGACTGTCTTTACATATCAAAACGTAATCGGCGCTTGTACTTGCTACCTTTTGTATAATTTGTTGAATAGTTTTCCATAAGTCGCCTTTTTTATCTTCACCGATAAAGGGTTCCATAAAGTTCACTGCAAATTCCTCTTTCCCATTAAATTCCTTTAAGCTATTTTCTTTAAAGGCCACCCGGTTTTGGGGGTTAATAATAAAAGTGGGGATACATTGTCTTGTTATATTCATTTTATAACTATTAATAGGTGATGAGCACGCAATCATCGACTGATTGTTCTTAAATATTTTGAATCGAGATATTATTGCATATAATAACTGTCAGTACATTTGTAAACTCGAGTAAGTAGCCCTCGCTTCATATATTCGCTTTAATCTTGTGTTTTCGCGATAAAACGACCTTGCAAACAACTCTATATTTTCATGATTACCTTTAGTTACATCTGAGTAGCCAAACGGCTTTTGGGCGGAGATAAATGGAAAAAACACCATTTTATTACTTACTATCGTTGAAAGCATTGCGTCTGCCGTTACCGTATCGTCATAGGGTGTATCTAATATTTTATTAAATACAGGTTTGTATAAAATTATAAATTGCGTGCAAAACGAAGTACTCACCCAAGCTCTGTTAGCGGTAACGGGAAGGGCTTTATGGAACTCACAGATACCGCCCGAAATCATTTCCGTATGCTGTTCATTAGCTTCCAGTATATTTTTAAGTAAAAGTGATTTGGAATAATCGGCAGTAAACTGATGATCGTCCTCACAAATAATGATTACATCATCTTCATTATCCATAGCTATTTTTACTATCTTCCGAATGCTTTCCCAAAGTCCAACCGCACCAATCGGGTTTCTGCATGCTTCAATTATTTGAACATTGAACTCATCCTTTCCGACAAATTGCTTTTTTATATGGTCCAGTCGTTCTGGTCGTTCGGGAAGATTAATAATATAGGTTGGGATAGCTACATCATCAAATTCATCTTCGTTAAAATCGCCCTGCTTTTGCCCGGAAAATTCCTTATAAAATGCTGAAATATTATCTAATATTTCAACTTGTGCAGAAGCCCATCCCCTTTCATTTTCCGTTCTGCTTATTTCGGTATTGATTGGTGATGCGTTATCACGAACGGGTTCCTTCTTAAGTGAGATAAAAGGATATATAAAAAATTTACCATTACTAAATGGGAAAATTTCATAATCACTTGTTAGAATGGGTTCGAAGAATGAGCGGAAGATAATTGTAAATGGCAATCCCGCGAAATCTTCTACCCAAAAAATATGCTTTGAAACCCTTAAGGCACTTCTAAATATACCCAACCCACCACATAAAATATCGGCGCCTAATTCTTTGGCCTGACTAATGCACTCAAATAAATTATTCTTTGAATAACTATCGGTAAATCGGTGATCATCCTGGCATATTAAAACACAATCGATATCAGTTACCATTACTTTTCGGATAATGTGCTGAATAGTTTTCGGTAGGCTTATTACATTATTTTCATCAATTACGGGCGGTACAATGTTCACCAGAAATTCCTCTTTTCCTAAAAATTCATCCAAAACAGTTTCTGTGCCATATGTACTGTTATTGCTGTTAATAATAAACGCGGGGATAAAGGTTCGATTTTTCATTTTTTTGCTTTGTGATTATTGGCGCGGTAAATTTTGTTTCCCTTTTTTATAGAATCGTCATCTATGTTTATATTGCATATCATCCAGGCTGTTTTGTTTACTTATATTGGCCGGCTTCTGAGCATAACAATCAATGCGCAATCGAGCAAGATAAAGCCTGCATCTTTATATACTTTTATTTAAAGGCTTTAATTATTTTGGCTTGTAACATAAGTTTTATCCTTCCGATAATTAATAATTCAAATTCGGCTGAAGAAGCTTTAAGATCATCCGGCTCAAAAACGGACTTTATTTCAGTTAATACCTCGTTTATTGTTACTGGCTGTTCTGATATCTGTAACAATCTCATATCCAAACCATCAATTATTGACAATGAATAGCCCTTGTAATGGCACTCTGGTATAATGCATACATAAACAACTGTTGGAGTTTCATTTAAATTTAGCGGGCGTTTCTTTATATTTTTACTATTTTCAGTATCAAATGACCTCCAGTCAAACGAGCTTTCCGTTATTTGAACTATTTTATCTGCTACGATCTTCTTAGTATAACTATTACCTCTGTCTGCAAAAATGTATTCAAAATAATTAGTGTGTACGATATCTCGTTTATACAGAAATTCATTTGAATGTTGAGAAAAATCGTTTTCTATAATGTCAGTAAGCCTCGCCTCAAATGCCTTTGCATCACTTAGCATTTTAGAATATATGGTATCATCTTTATTGTTTGTTTCTGTATTCTGGATTGCTTCTAATACGTTTTCAACTATTTTACTTTGCAACTCACGTTTGGTTTCTGAATTAATACCGGTATTTTTTTCAGAAATTACCATTGCCGGACTTTGTTGGCAGGCCTTTAAATCAAAATATCTATCTGTTAAATATTTTTCGGTGGGCTTATTAATAAAATAGTAATAATCTTTTTTTAAGGGAGTCTGTTGATTCTTAAATAAAGCAATTATCCGGTAATAATATTCAGGATAGTCCTGCCTTAACCTGTTTGCCAGCTGTTGACAAACATTCGAAGTTCTTTTAAATTGACCTATAAGATGCAGATAGTTTTTGTTAAAAGGCACTTCTGTAAAATCTCCGAAGGATTTATATTGGTTATCAGGAATGATGTCATCAAATAACACATTCACCTTTTTATCAAATTTAGCTGCGAGGCAATAAAAAAGATATTGTTCGAAATATATATTGAAAGCGCCAACAGTAATATTTGAGAGACAGTCGGCATTATTGCTTATTGTTTCCTTTGCTCGTGTTGTATAAAGGCTAAAAAAACTCAAGTCATTGCCGCCTATGATCCCGGCGTTGTAGGCATATATCTTATCTTTTTTTTCTTTTTCTTCTGCTACTTCAATTGGAATGTAGGTTAACCTGGTTTCTAATTCTCCAAATATATTTTCGTAAAAGTTTGTCCCAACCTCCAAATTCTGCGCTATCAAATCGCCATGAAGTAGTTGTTCATCAAAAGATTTCCAAATAATTACATCTCCGTCTACGTGTAAAAACGGAGTGGTTTGTTGCGAATAGGTGTGTATCTTGGGCAAGCCCCATAATTCAGATGGGTTTTGATTGAATTGATCAAGATCGCATATTACATCTGTATATGGAAGTTGTAGGGCATCAATCAGCATTTTCGCTGTAACGGTATCGGCATGTAATACAACATCATCATAATATTTTTTTAATTGCAGACAGCTTAAAGCCCAGCCCATTAAATGATATTCGGGAGAATACCAACCAGCATTAAATTTCAGCATATCTTTTTGGTTACATGCCCAGGAAGTTTGAACGATTTTCATATTGGAATTTTAATTGTGTAAATGTTCTAAGCCATTATTAAGCCCAATTAATGAATAAAGCTCCCATCTCCCCGGCGTTTCAGGGGCTGACCGTTATGCGTCGGCGTACCTCCCCATTTTTGCAGGTTTAATTTTAACCCCACCAAAAAATATCGACTTAAAGTATTTGATTGCGTGTAAGTTGTAGATTGCGGTGTAACCGATTGCTGTAAAAAGTTGTTCTGATGTAATAAATCGAATACATCAAAGGTGAGGGCTAAACTCTGTGTCCACATTGAAAATCGCTTTTCCAAACCGGCATTAATCACCAGCGGGTTCTGTTTATAATTTGTAAAGCCCGAGATGTAATTCTTGATAGCATTGTAATGTAACTGGAAATTTCGCGGTAAATATATCTGACCGTCGACAGCTAATTTGATGGTTTGAATGGTGTTTGATGTTGCATTTAATGTATTGGTGAATGATCTGTTGACTTCGTAGCCTATATAAGGGCTTATTATAAACTTATTGTCATTTAAACTTATGCCTGGGCCAAACCTTTCATTGAAATCCCATTCGGATGTGTGGTACGATATGCTATTGCTTACCGCATTGGAATAGCCGTAGGTAATACTTCCGTTTAAGGCAAGATTATAGTTACGATCATTTAATTGTTTTGAAATTGAATACCCACCTGTTATTGCCTTGTCGCCGCTTATATTAACATAATTAATTTCATTGATGGTTTTATTTAATGCAGCCGAGATTGGTGATGTTACCTGCACTATATTGGTAGCCACCTGATTATCATATAATCTTCCGCTTACATTGAAAGAAATATTAAACTTATCATTAGGAAAATATTTGTTGTAACTGGCGGTAACGCTATGGGTAAAGGTAGGTTTAAGGTGAGGGTTACCTATAATAATATTATTTGGATCAGATCTGTCTGTAAAAGGTTGTATTTGTTGAAACTCTGGCTCGGTATTGACACCTGAATACGCTATTTGAAATCTCTCGGAATTTGACCAGGAATAGGAATATCTGAACACGGGTATGACCCTAAAATCCAACCGGGAGGTAGAAACATTATTGGTAGTATTATTGTCTACCTGGGTGCCTGATAGCGCTGTTGGTACAAATGTTGCGCCCAGTGATAAATTACTCTTTTGACCATTATACCGGTAATCAACCGTAGCCCTTGTTTCTGTAAACGAAAAATGATAAGTATTCTCTAACCGGGTGAGTTCTTGTAACTGACCACTCGCCAACACCGTATCCGATATAGCTTTATTGTCATAAACAGAGTTTCTTATTTGCCCGGTAAATTCAAGTTGCGCCCTCACGGTTAACGGCTCAACGTAAGTAATAACGGAACGATAGACTTTGCTGTTGCTGGTCTTGTTAATGATTAAATGCGACAGGGAATCCTTTACCAACGTGTTCTGCGTTGTATCAAGGTAATAACGGTACTCAGTGCTTTTATCACCCTTTATCCGGTTATTTGATTGGGTAAAACCAATTTGTACAGAAAAATTTCGTTTAGGTTTTTTAAATGTATGTACAAGTAGTGCGGTTAAACCATAACCATAGCCAGTAGTAGAATTAATTGCTTTGAGGTTTACCACAGGGTGCTCAAATCCAGTAGTAAAATAATTTAAATTACTTGTTAGGGCACTGGTGGTTACCGAGGAATTAATATCACTGAATGTTGCGTTGATTTGGAGATAATTGGATTTATCAATATTATTCTCCAGTTGAAATTTTACAGCATTGCCCCTACTTGAGTTTTCAACCGTGCTATTGTTACTAAAATTACTTGCCCCATTGCTTGAATTTGCAAATCCATAAGTATTGTTTATTGAGTTTGTATTATTAAAATTATAAACGTAACTACCGGTGGCCACTATTTTACTGCTCCAGTCGTCGGTATAACTAAAGGTGGGTGATCCGGATTGAGTTGTTCCGGGAGTGGATATCACCGAACTTGTTGGCGATGTTGAGGCGACACCATTTACAGTGCTGCCTATATTGCCAATGAAGTTTATTACCCGGTTAGCATTTATATTCTGAACCGAGAGTTGTTCATTGTATCGGCCGTTATTTCCTTCTTGCGATACTATCCGGGCAATGGTACCAATTGACTTATCGGCCCTGGTGGTGATGTTCAATGTTTTTGAAGGGGCGCCCTCTTTAATCCCTGTACGCGCAGCCTGATCTCCATAATCATCAACTATCTGAATTTTATCTACGATGGAAGCCGGTAAATTCTGGATGGCCTGTGCTACGTTGCCCCCTCCAAATACTTTACCGTTAAGCTTGGCTTTTGTCACTTGTTGGCCCTGATGTACCAGTGTACCATCTGCTCCAACTTCCATCCCCTCCATTTTCCTCAGTAACTGATCCACGGTAGCGTAAGCGGGTACTTTATAATCGCTGGCCCTGTATTGAACAGTATCCGTTTTATAAACAACCGTGGGCGCTCCGTTAATGTTGACTTGCTTAAGCTTATAATATTGATCTTTGAGCGTAATTGGGGCCAGTACAATTTTTTTTGCCTCATCATTGTTTAAATACCGGCTTACTTTGGTTGTAAATCCTATTTCGGATACGGTAAGTAAAAATGTAGCCTCCCTTACGTTTTCGAAAATAAAAATCCCGTCTTTATCGGAGGTTGTCATGAGCGAATCTTTTGCAGATTTTAGTATGACGGTGGCCCGGGCAACCGGCGCTCCGGAACTGTCCTGCACAATCCCACTAACCTGGCGAAACTCCCTTGCGGATAACGTCAGTGATCTGTTATCGGGAATTTGTTGCGCCTTTAAATTTGTCGCTATCATTAAAAAAAGGGTTAAAAAAATATATTTCATTTTAACCCTATAGTTAAGCTTTTAATCAAACGGTGAAATAATGTAGCCTTGGCTGTTATAATTTCTGCATCGGCTAACATCCCATTTCTCAATAATAAATATCCGCTTTCATTGTTATGGTTATAAAAATCCACTTCTGCAACATATTCTCCTGTTTTGAGTTGATCATTGGTAACATATCTTATTACACCGTCCAACGTACGTTGGTCATCAACAGAATTTCTAAGTTTAACCAATACTGTTTGTCCAGATTTAACCTTATAAATATCATTTTGCCGAACAATCATTTCTCCATAAAACCCTCTATTCTCACCAACTATAAAAAATACATTTTGATTAGGGTGCAATTGCTCATTTTCATGTATCACCCCCGCGTAAATTAACTTCCCATTTATCGGTGATTTAATGCTCTTTTTGCCAGTGGAGGTTTCGAAAACTGCCAGATAGTCGTCTTTCTTTATGGAACTATTATTTTGTACCAATATCTTGATCAATGTCGCCGAATCTTTTATTGACAAGCCATATGGTGAGTTTACCGAATGTATTTTTATTTGTGTTTGAATTGCTTCGGGATAGCTTACAGTTGATGAAATGAAAACACATATTACACCAATGGCTAACACCAGGCTTATCCCCCACCTATACAACCACACTGGCGGAGTACCGATAATATCCTGCATTTGTTCAGTGTGTACCGACTCTCCTTGATTTATTAATTCCTTTGCCATATAATTACATGCCTAATTCAAGTTGATTTTTTACCAGGTTGAAATACTCGCCCCTCATTTCGGTTAGCTGGCGATGGGTGCCCTGTTCAATAATTTTCCCCTTATCCATAACAATAATGTTATCAGCATTTCTCACAGTGCTTAAGCGATGCGCAACCACTACCACGGTTTTTCCGTTGGTAAACCGGTTGAGGTTGTCCATTATTATTTTTTCATTGTTCGCGTCCAATGCATTAGTCGCTTCGTCAAAAAATAAATAAGCGGGATTTTTATAAACAGCACGGGCGATAAGCAGACGTTGTTTTTGGCCTTGACTTATTCCATGTCCGCCTGCTCCAATCTTAGTGTAGAGACCAAAAGGCAGGTCGCTTACAAAATCACCCAAGTTGGCTGTTTCAATGGCCTCATTTAATTTGTCCAAATCCGGAAAATCATCTCCAACCGCTATATTATTGGCTATAGTGTCTGCAAAAACAAATCCGTCCTGCATTACTGTGCCGCAGCTGCTCCGCCAAATCTTATAGCTCAAGCTGGTTAAGTGTATTTTTCCGACTTTTATTTTTCCGGTTTCGGGCAGATAAAAACGGAGGAGTAATTTTAGCAATGTGGTTTTACCACTACCGCTCATCCCCACTATTGCCGTAGTTTTGCCTTGCGGAATGTTTAAATTTATATTTTCCAGAGCCGGATTGGCATCGGCTCCCGGATATCTGAAAGTAAGGTCTTTAATATTAAGGCTTTTGTCGGCGGGCAATTCATTGATAAAAGTATAATCGGCCGGCTCTTCGTCTTTTAGCTGGTGTATTTCATTTAATCGTTCCAGGCTAATTCTGGCATCCTGGTACGCCTGTATAAAACCAATCATCTGCTCAATAGGGTTACTTACCTGACCAACAATGTATTGTATAGCCATCATGCCGCCTAAAGTGATATTACCGTCAATAACAGCCTTTACGCTTATAAATGTTATCAGTATGTTTTTCCCTTGATTTATGAATGCCGATCCGGTTTGCTGCATCTGGCTTAGGGCAAGATTTTTTATCTTAAATTTGTAAAGGCTCGCCTGTATATTTTCCCAGTTCCATCGTTTTTGTTTTTCACAATTATTCAATTTAATCTCCTGTATACCATTTACAAGTTCTATAATATTACTTTGATTATTTGAAGCGATACCGAACTGCCGGTAGTTAAGATCACGCCTGCGTTTTAAAAACAGAATTATCCATAAAATATAGAGCATGGTACTGCCAAGAGAAATTAAAAAAATCAGGGTATTATAATAAATCAATACAATGGTAAAAACAACCAGGTTAAGCATTGAAAACAAAGTGGTTAATGCGGTGCCTGTTAAAAAGTTTTCTATCTTTTGCTGATCATTCATCCGCTGCAGAACATCGCCGGTAGTTTTTGTTTCAAAATAACTGATTGGCAACTTCATGAGTTTTACCAAAAAATCTGTTAAAATAGAAACATTGATACGTACGCTTATATGGAGCAGGATCCATGATCTGATGAAATTGATACTCATACTGCCAAAAAAAACATCAGCTGAGCTATCAAAATCAAATAAACAAAGTTGAGGTTGCGGGTATTGATACCTGTATCAACCAGGGCTTGTGTAAAAAACGGGGTAACCAGCTGTAATAATGTACCAATGCCCAATCCTATAATCAACTGAAAAAATAGTTGTTTATATTGATAATAGTAACGGAGGATGGCGCTCCATTTTACCTCATTTCCTCTATCTTCTTCCAGTTCGTAAAACGCAGGCATTGGCCCCAATAAAAGTGAAATTCCATCATAAAGCTCTTTGTGCGAAAACCAGTTTTCTTTAAATTCTTCTTCCGTTAGTATAACCAACCCTTTTGCCGGATCGGCGACGTGATAGGCCGTACCTCCTATTTTATAAAGTATAACATAATGATTTTGGCGCCAATGCAAAATACAAGGTAATTGTACCTGCTTAAGCTGTTCAATAGTTACCCTTACTCCTAATGAGCGTAAGCCTATTTTTTCCGCCGCGTCACTAATGTTCCATAAAGTTGTACCGCCTCTGCCCGTAAAACACAAAGCCCTTAATTTTTGAATAGAATAATTGCGATTATAATACTTGGCAACCATCCGCAAACACGTTGGGCCACAATCTAAATTATCTTGCTGTTTGTAAAAGGTAAATTTCAATTGACCTGGTTTATTTTATTAGTTTTTTCCAAGGCATATTTGCCAAAAAAATCTCAGGCATAAATGCTCTGAATTCGTTTTGCCTTTAATCTGCATATTGGCACGTTCGTGCGGACTGTTTTTTGAGCGTTGGGTGAGGCTTTAAGCATTGCTATGAGTAATGCCAGGCACCATAACAAACAACATCAGTTTAAAATTCATTATTTATCCATTTTACTTTTTTGCTAAAGTATATTCACCCCAAAAATCTGTGGTGGAAGTAAAAGATTCTATACGGACTTTATAAGGAAACGAAGGCTGATTGTTTTTGACGTATTCGTCGCTAACCCCAGGCAAGGGCCCAATAGGAACAACATATACTCCCCCGGCTAACGTTGTAGCTTGCCCGGCTGCGTTGTATACAGCAGCCATATCTACGCCCGGTAATTTAATATTATAAGAAAATTTTTCCGATGCAATTGCATCCAGCCCCATTTGTTTTAAACTGATAGATAACTCATAAGTAAAAAACAATTTGTTATTAAAAGCTCCGGCTGCTTTTATGCCATCATGATTATATACCGAAATAAGGCTGTCCAGGCTTTTTATCCCGGTTACCTTGATGAGCTTAGATACATTTGCGTAATCTGTATTTTTTACGTTCATAATAGAATCGGCTTCCGTCTGTGAACCTGGCTGGTATTTTAAATTAACCCATACCCGGTTGTGCATATCTGGTAAAGGATAAGTTATGCTAATGGCATTTTTGATATTTTTTTGATTAGATGGATTAATTGTCAGAACGATACCGCCCCCTAATATTTTATTGATATTGGTATGTTCCGTTGCCTGTATAATCAAATACAGGTTATCATCATCATTCGCCATCGTATAAAAAATGTCTGTAGCATGGTTATAAGCCTGGAATTTATTGTTCCATTCCGTAGGTTTCCCATCAATTTTTATATTCGAGGGAGCGCGCAGGCTACTTTGTTGGATGCCGGGTAGCTTTTGAGCATAAGTAATAACGGGTATTACGATTGTTAAGAATAGCAGTGAGAGGTGTTTAAAGTTCATTTTTTTTACCAAAAAGATTCACGGATAAAAACAACCATGATTTTAATTATCATGGTTGTTTACTTATGCCTTATACACAATCAACATCATTACAACAGTCGTTCGTATTGCAATTGTTGTCTGCGCCAGATTGAGTACCACTTGTAATACTCGTGTGAACTCCCACCGCCCCTACACAACCGGGGGCACTACTCCAATACCATGTACATGAGCCCCCGCTAATCATTTTCATTTGATCTTTGGTGAGCATCTCTTTAATGTCTCCAAACTTCAGTTCTAACTTTTTCATAAAAATCTGTTTTTTTTAATTAATGCCTCTATTTTCGGGTTGTGGCTCTCCTTATCCTGTTTTGCCAAGGCAGGCAACTTTTTTGTTCGCGAAACAAATTCTTTATATCGTTTTACAAAACATATTTAATATCTTCTGCCTGGTAAGCAGAAGGCAATCTGCGGCCGTTAATAAACAGCGTTGGTGTACTTGTAATTTCAACCATATTGCACCACTCTTTTTGCGCTGAAAGTGCCTTAGGGTCAATCGCAGTTTCCATAGCTGGATATTTCTCCTTCCATAGTTCATATTTTTTCGTCTTCTGTTTATACCAGTTACTTATTGCTTCTTTAAGCCTGATTTCGTTATTTTCTAATTTTAATGCCATAAAGTGGCTGATAACATTTTTGTCTATTTCTTTTTGATATAGCCTATTAACAAAAACCAACTGAAGTTTTATATCATCTCTTAAATCAAGCAAATTTTCCAAAAGCATATGTGTTTTTGTACAATGAATGCAAAAAGGGTTGGAAACCAACGTAATCACGTTGGTAGCTTCTTTGTTACCCATCACGATGGTATTTTCCTCGGTTGGCAAAGCATATTCATTCTCCCGGTGCAGCATACTTTTGAATAATTCTTTGTTATATTTATACCTATACAGCTCTGGCTGAAGCATTTGTAATTGCATCGCATCAATTAAATAAGGCTTTACGAACACCCATAAAAGGATTGGCACAAGCATTCCGATAAACAAATTGCCCATTGTATGTAAATCAGGATACTGAACTCCACTGGATAAATAAGGCACAAAAGCCGCAAACTCCAGCCACAATAGAGCCTGGACCGTGCAACAGAAAATACACCATTGCTTTGCTACCCGCCATTGATAAAAAATGGAATAAAAAGTGTAGGGTAAGCTTAATAAATTTAGAATTCCCAATATTTCTATTAGGCGGGCGTTTTCGGCGTTAAACAGCAAAGCAATCAACGTACCTGCATAGTAAAAGAAACCAATTTCGCTCCAACTCAGTCCTTCGGTTAGTTTTGCTGCCTTTGACGATAATATGGCATTGCAATTTTTACTGTCATCGCCCCCGCAAAATTTTTGTATCAGGGGATTATTTGAATCGATGCTTTGTATAAGTAGTAATAAGGAAGTTATTAAGCCAACAGCTTTAAAAAAAGTTAAGAAGCCGATAAGCAAATTTAAAGTTTGTAGATAAGATTGATTCAAAAGCAAATAAGTAATAACAAGGATGGTTAGCCCAGATACAACAAACGGCACGCGTAGGGTCTCGATGATCTCTTCCCTGCGTTTGTCAAAATAATCACGCTCACCTGATGAGTCATCTTTTTGAAACGCTAATATAGATCCCTGATAACGACTTTTAAATTCCTCTATACTAAATGAATGGTTATTCCAGTGGTCGTTCGATATGGTAATTTGGCTTTCATTCTTTTGGTTTACTAAAACAAATTCCCCTTTCGCAAAACAAGCTATTAAAGGCAAAGGTATCTCCGCGTCAATTAATTCTTCGACACTAACCCGATAAGCTTCATTGGGAATATTCCAATAGGTCAATGCCTCACTGATAGCAAGTAGGCTGGAAGCATCCGGGTGTTTTTGCAATTCACTAATAATGCTGCTACGGGTGACTCCAATACGCAATTGTTTTATTAAAAGGCTTATTACCTTAACAGAATTACGGTTTTGCATAAGAGATGCAGCGGATAATAATGGTCAATAAACGGGGACAGCGGCAGCTTTCAAATTCCTCAATTCGACTATCACTAATGACAGGAATATCAAATTCACAGACATGACAGGTTATTACCTGCGAAAGGTTGTTTTTCATAATAAGATTTAGGTTCCCAATTAATATTTGAGAGTAATAAATTGGTTGTTTTAAATGGCTATTTTAATCAATAGTTAATCGACATTTCAAATATATAATTATATATATTATTATTGCAAGTATTTTTTAAAATAATCAAACACACACATAACAAGCTTATTAACAGAATGTATTTATAGACACATAACAACTAAAGAGGAAACCATTTCATAATAATACCCATTTAATCATTATTTTTAGAATGCAATTAACTTAATGGAAATTCTCTTTTAACTTTTGATTCGATTTTCCATCAATAACAGAATGTAATTAATGAGCAGACTTGAGTATAAGCCCGAGACGGATGAAGAAAATACGGGTTAGTCCGAAAAAAGATTAGATCTGTCATCCTTTATGGTGGATGAGGCTTTGGTGGCCACGCTAAAGCTGAACATCATCGCAGGTCGGAACTTTTCGAAAGCCTTTAATGATTCAGCATCGATGACATTGAATGCGTCGGCTACAAAATTGGCCGGATGAAAAAAACCAATTGGTAAACACATTGTATATCCCGGCGGCGACAACAAACCCTTTAAAGTGATCGGCATCGCAAAGGATTTTAACGCGCGCTCCTTACAAGATCGAATCACTCCATGGGCGCTGTTCTATACCAAATCCGGTAATTATCTAACCAGTGCTTCTGATGTCGCTGTCAGACTACGACCGGGCGACTATGCAAAAGTCATCGCGAAAATTCAATCCGTGTGGAAGACCTTTTTACCCGAATATCCTTTTGATTATAATTTCCTCGACCAGCAATACGACGAACTGTACAAAACAGATCAAACTATGGGCAAAGTATTCAGCGCATTTACCCTGTTATTAGTAATTGTAGCATGCATGGGCTTGTTTGGCTTGGCCATGCATACTGCAGAACGCCGAACCAAAGAAATCGGCATACGCAAAGTTCTGGGTGCTACCACCGGGAACGTGGTAGTGATGTTATCAAAGGATGTCCTAAAACTTGTGATCATCGCCTCATTAATCGCTATCCCGATAGCCGCCGGCTCCACAAATTATTGAACGTATGTTTGGCTTTTTGCTTATGGAATAACGATTTTATAAGGATTTTTCGTGAAAATAAATTGCCATTATGTTATTCAGTTTTTCAAATGAATGATATTTAATGGTCGAAATGTCAAATTCTTCTCCATTCCTGTTTGGGGTTAAATTTTTTAATTCGTTGGGCGAGTCGAGATGAAATTTAAAAACTGTATCCGAAATCTTAATAGGTGAATAATAAATTGAACTCCAGTCAAAATCTACAAAGCCAAACTTTTTTTCATCTAAGTAAAAAATCACGAAAGGCGTTCCAGAAAGATTTTCATCATTGTGATAAGCAAGTTTCCTTACAAACATTTTGTTATTAAAAAACCAAACACTGTCTTTTCCTTGATAATCGAACCATTGATTTTCGGGATTGGCGATAAGGATTGCATTATTCTTATTTGCGAAAACACCAATCAATCCGGCTTGCGCACCCATTCTATACTCGTTTATGGTGTAAAAAAGGCAAGCATACTTTTCGTCAGAACTTACAAATAGTTTATCATAAACATAATGATATGGCTCCCCCCTTTCTGGAGTTACCAATTTCCGTTCATCTATTTTCCAACCTTCGTTGTCAAAATCAAAAGGGCCTTTAGACGATTCCATTATTTACATTTAGCTAAAAATACAAATTTTAAGTATTCAACTTTCAACATTACTTTACGTATTTGCAAGCAAATAAAGGAAGTCTAAGATAAAACGTTAATAAATGTTATATCCATTAGCAGATTAAAATAATTTTAACATCGCATTATTTTTTTTAGATTCGGTTTTTAAATGCGAGATTACAAGGATTACGTTGACCGGGATTTGGTGACGCTCCTGGAAAATGGAGATTCGACAGCTTACGAAGAAATTTTTCGCCGTTATAACCGGGTCCTTTACGGTCATGCTTATAAAAAACTTAAAAACAAAGAAGAAGCGCAAGACTTGGTACAAGACGTATTTGCTACCCTGTGGCTTAAGCGGGCTGAACTTCAAATTGTAAATAACCTTGCCGGCTACCTTTACTCATCTGTTCGCAACAGGTTTTACAATATCATCGCTCATAAAGACATCCAGGCAAAATATATCGATTCCTTGCAGCATTTTCTTGATCAGCCTTATGAATTGACCGACACTTTGGTTAGGGAAAAGGAATTTGCTGCGCTTATTGATAAAGAGATTCAAACACTACCACCCAGAATGCGCCTTGTGTTTGAAATGAGCAGAAAAAGGCACCTGTCCTACAAAGAAATCGCCGAAGAGTTAAAAATCTCTGAAGAAACCGTAAAAGATCAAATAAAAAAAGCCTTAAAATTTCTCCGACCCCGGCTTTTAGCCATTTTCCATCTTATATTTTTACTAAAAAACATATAAGATCATTTTTTTTCGTTTTCCTATCCCCCTCAATGTTAAGTTATCTGTCTTCTTGTTATAAATCAATATTAAGTTTTGAATTATGCAACAAAAAGACGCTAAGATTTTGTTCGATAAGCTTAAAGATGGCACCATAACCAACGAAGAAAAATCGGTACTGGATGAATGGTATCTTCAATATAATGAAGAGGATGAAAATGAGCTAACAGAGCGGGATTATCAAATAGCGGAAGAAAAGATCTGGGCTAAACTTAGAGGCAATATATTAAGTACGCCGGTTAAACGCCTGATTACCTGGAAGCATATTTCAATTGCTGCTTCAATCGCACTTTTCTTAGCCTTTTCAATTTTATTTTTAATGCACCGCCCTGCACCGGGTATGCAGGATAACAATACACAAAGCCTGAGCCGCAATATATCGGCAGATCAAAATAACATGATCCAACTGCCGGATGGTAGCAGGGTAATAGTATATAAAGGCGGAAAACTCACTTATAACTGGACATCAAAAAACATGAAAACCCGCGAGGTATCATTAACAGGCAGGGCCTTTTTTGATATTAAACACGATGATAAGCTGCCATTTATCGTTAGGTCGGGAAAAGTTAAAACAACGGTATTAGGTACAGCTTTTGATGTCTCGGCCGAGCCGGGATCTGACGAGATCAGTGTGCGGGTGATCAGGGGTAAGGTAAATGTTTCTACCGATAAAAAGTCGATAGGCGATTTGCTGCCCGATAAAAAAGTGACTTATAATAGCAAAACGGATGTATCAAGTTTCGCTACTACAAAAACCGAGCACGAGATGCAGTGGGTAAAGCAGGATATGTTACTTAACGATATCACATTTGAAGCCATCTGCAACGAACTTGAAAGCCGCTATAAGGTGAAGATCAATATAGAAAGTGAAGACCTTAAATCAAAAAAATTCACCATCTCTATTCGTAAAGATGAAAGCCTCATCCCTTTCCTAAAAACGGTATGTGATTTTAACCAGGCTACATTTTCGGCCAATACCGATAATAGCGAATTTACCATTACAGCGGTAGCTTCAAATTAAACACTGCCTCTAAATAAGTGGAGAAAAGGAGCCGGAGGATCATCTGTAAGTTTTAAGTTTTTATACCCTATTAATTTATTCTAATCCCCATTAAATTCAATGATATAGAACAAAAGCAACCCTCTTAAAATAGAAACAGCAACGAAATTCATATTGGAAGTATGAAAACCGTCGCTGCCCCTGGATAATATCGGGATGATATTACCTGGTTTGTGCCATAACCCATTCAAAGTATTAACACTTAACCGAACAAAAATATGACATTTTTTGCATTAGCTGCAAAATACAGGGAATATATTGCTAAATGCGTACTGCACAGTTACCCCAAATTTTTTATGCGCATAAGTTTACTGCTGTTTTTTTCAACAACTATTCTTTCAAATTTACTGGCCGCTACTTTAGTAAGCGCACAGCAAATTGACAAGGTGCAGGTAAGCATCGAACTGAAAAACGAAACCCTTACCGATGCTATCCATAAAATTGAAAAACAAACCTCGTTCACCTTTTTGTACCGTAACGAGGATGTAGCCAATGTGCGCTCACTTAATCTTAAAAACTCAAAAATCACTTTAAGCTCATTACTTACCAAGCTATTAACGGGCACAGCTTTAACTTATAAACAGGTTGATCAACGAATTATAATTGACAAAGCACCACCCAAACAACAAACTAACACCGAGAGTTATGACGAAAACTTTTACGCAAAACAACTAACTGATAGCACCTTCCTATTAAAGGGACGAGTAACTGATGAAAAAACTGGGATGCCGATGGTTGGAGCGGGCATAAGCAGCGCCGACAAACAAAGCGTAACGGATGCCGATGGTTCATTTAAAATACCGGTTACCGTTGGTAATAAGCTAATAGTTTCCTATATGGGGTTTCAGACCATTGAAATACTCATCGAAAACTCAACTACCAACAACCTCGAAATTAAAATGGACAAGGGTAGCAAAAAAGCCATTCAACTTGCCGAAGTGAACATTGAATGGGATAAAGTAAAAGCCAACCCTACAAAATTTGTAAACCTCGAAAACAGGCAGTACATGAACCTGTCGCAAATATTACAAGGTACCATTCCAGGATTAAGCTTACAGATAGTAAGTACAAGCACCAAAACCATAACAAGTATTGATGCATTTGTTTACAGATTATATGGACTGCCTTACGGTCAGTTTAAGCGCTTTACTGTGGATGAGTTTTTAAATTACTTCGGCCGTACACAGGGGCAAAATATAATTGATCAGTTGCTGAAAGGAAGCAATGTACCTAAATCCATAAGCGACTTTTACCACATCAATACAACAATCACCATAAGCAGCGCTTTAGTGCCCGAAATTAGAGGCGCCAATAATTTTGGCGGGGCCAATATATCAAACATGCTGGTGGTTATTGACGGTTTTCCGCAAGATGGGTTCCCGGCCAACTACCCCATGACCAATGTCGAATCTATCGAGGTTATCAAAGATCCTAAAGAGTTAATTAAATGGGGGCCACGTGCAGCTGGAGGAGCAATTATCATCAAATCAAAAGCGGCAAAAGCAGGTAATTTGCAATTTAATTATACAGCCAGCTTTTACTACGCCAAGGCCGCTAAATTTAACAGGGAGCGCCTTAGGCTTGCCGATTCCCGCACCTACCTGAATTATTTAAAAGATGTTGATTCAGTTGGCGGTACCAGTTACGGTGTCACAGAGTTTGGATTAACACCAGCCAAGCAACTTCTTAGCCAAAGAAAACGAAATGTAATTACCACAGAGCAATTTAACGCTCAGTGGGATTCGTTAGCGCGGTTAAACAACGATGCCCAGTTAAACTTACTTCAGCAAAACCTTTTTAATCAAACGCATAGTTTAACCGTTAGCGGCGGTAGCCAGGCTTATAAATTTACAGCGATTGGTAACTACACCGACGGGCAAACAAACGATTTGAACAGCAAAAACACCTCTTACGGTTTCAGCCTCAACAACTCGTTCAATTTACTGAAGGATAAACTACATATCCGCTGGCTCATCAACTATTCGGATACAAAAAGCAGAACGGGATATTCTTTCAGTCCAACAAATACAGGCATTGAGCCATACCAGATGCTGTTGGATGGGCAAGGAAATTATGTTTATGACAATACAGCATTATCGGCAGCGGGCAACCAGCTGATCCAATCGCGCGGGTATAAAAACTATGGTGTTAACGTTTTGGAAGATGCGCGTCTTAACAAAAACACATCGAACACGATAAACAGGCAATCCAACTTCAACATGAATTGGAATTTACTACCGGGCGTTAACTGGGTCTCATCTATTATCTACTCGCACAGAAACACCGATAACGATCAGCTGTACAATGCCGAATCGAGCTATGCAAGGCAGTTTGTGGATACCTACGGGCAGTTAACCAGCAATGGTGTAAACTTTTATGTTCCATATGGTAACATATACAAACCAGGCCGCTCGGTTAACGACGACTGGAACGTGCGCTCGGCCCTTACTTATTCAAAAGTTTTTGGCAAACACGCTGTTAATGTTGGGGTTGGCGCAGGGGCGGCCAGTTTAACCGTTAGCAGCCCGGCTTATAATACCTTGTATGGCTACAATGCTACAACCAAAACAAGCACGCCAATATACTTACCTACCACCCCTTCAACCCAAGCTACTATTAACAACTTCTACGCTTTATTTCCAAATTCCGCATCTAACGCCTATCCCAGTTCGCTTACCCAAAAAAACATGGGGGATACTGCGATTGTCCGTAACGTAAATACTAACGCTTCGGTTGATTACAGCTATGCCGACAGGATCAAAGTAAGCGGTTTATATACCCAGGCATACAGCCCCCTTTACGGGCAAGCAGCCGCTTATTCAACCCAATCGTCATACAACGGAGACGTTACCGGCAGCGTGCTTAAAAACGGCGGCAAATTTGTAAAAGATGTGCTTTTATCGGTAGGTCTTCAGGGTATTAAAATGCCCGATCTGCCTGCCCAATATTCAAACACCAGGTACCTGCAAAC
>NZ_DASVOB010000386.1:0-16357 GCF_036383575.1 Mucilaginibacter sp. | reverse complement strand
ATTGCCGAAAAATTTGGCCGCAAGCCGGGGCTGATGATCGCCGCGTTCATCTTTGCGGTATCGTCGCTGGCTATTTCGGTATCAACATGGCTTGCCTATTTTATTACCATGCGCTTTGCAGCCGGCGTTGGCGTAGGCATGGCATCCATGCTTTGCCCCATGTACATTGCCGAGATTTCACCGGCCAAGGTGCGCGGACGTAATGTGGCCATTAACCAACTTACGGTAGTACTGGGCATCCTGATCACCAACCTGTGTAATTACTTTTTGGCAGATACCGGCCACAATGCCTGGCGATGGATGTTTGGCTTGGGTACTGTACCGGCAGTAGTTTTTATGCTGGGTGTATTGTTTCTGCCCGAAAGCCCGAGATGGCTCATGAAAGTAGGCAGGAATGAAGATGCCGAAAAGGTACTTTACAAAATAGGCTCCGAAGAATTTGTTGTCTCTACCAAAGAAGCCATTGAAAAGTCATTGAAAGGAGGAACAGGCAAGCAATCATACCGCGCAGTATTTGAAAAGGCTGTACGCCCTGCTGTGCTCATAGGTATCACGCTGGCGGTGTTTCAGCAGTTTTGCGGCATCAATGTAGTGTTTAACTATACCTCAACCATCTTCGCTTCGGTAGGTTCAAGCTTGAACCAGCAGCTTTTTGAAACTGTTTCCATTGGTATAGTTAACCTTGTGTTTACCCTGCTGGCTATGTGGCAGGTTGATAAGCTTGGCCGTAAGCCATTAATGCTCATTGGCTCCTTAGGTTTATCTATATTTTATATCGTGTTGGCCTACCTGCTGCAAAATCACTTGTCGGCAAAACTGGTATCCATATTTGTATTACTGGCTATCAGCACCTACGCGCTTTCACTTGCTCCAATAACCTGGGTGCTTATTTCGGAGATCTTCCCTAATAAAATTCGCGGCGCGGCATCAACTGTAGCCATTGTATCGCTATGGGGAGCCTATTTTATACTGGTGTTCACCTTCCCGATACTGGCTAAGGTGCTGGGTACTTACGGGCCGTTTTATATGTACGCTGGCATCTGTTTCCTGGGCTTTTTGTTTGTACTGCGGAAAGTAAAGGAAACCAAAGGCCAGACTCTTGAAGAGTTAGAAGAAAATTTAATAAGACATTAATAATTGTAAGCTACATGAATAATTTGGATGTAAATGTTTGGGAAGAAAAGGTAATTATCCCAACCTACGGTATAGGCAAGCCCGATAAAAACCCCATGTTTTTTGAAAAGCGGGTTTACCAGGGCAGCAGCGGTAAGGTATACCCTAACCCTGTTATCGAAAAAATTTACGACGAAAAAGAAGATAAGGAATACACAGGACTGTACCTGGAGAATAAATATCTTAAAGTGCTGATCCTGCCTGAGCTTGGCGGCCGCATTCAGGTGGCTTATGACAAGATCAAAGACCGTCATTTTATTTACCAGAACCAGGTAATTAAACCGGCGCTGGTAGGTTTAACCGGTCCCTGGATTTCGGGCGGTATTGAATTTAACTGGCCGCAACATCACCGCCCAAGTACTTTTGAGCCTGTTGACTATAAGATTGAAGAAAACGCCGACGGCAGCAAAACTGTTTGGGTTAACGAGGTGGAGCGCATGTTCCATACCAAGGGTATGGCAGGCTTTACCCTGCACCCGGATAAAGCTTACATCGAAATAAAAGCGAAACTGTACAACCGTTCTGCCCTGCCGCAAACCTTTTTATGGTGGGCAAACCCGGCTGTGAAAGTGAATGACGATTACCAGTCGGTTTTCCCGCCGGATGTGAATGCTGTTTTTGACCATGGCAAGCGTGATGTATCAACGTTTCCGATTGCTACAGGTACTTATTATAAAGTTGATTACTCGCCGGGTACTGATATCTCGAGGTATAAAAATATCCCGGTGCCAACATCATACATGGCTATCAACTCTAATTATGATTTTGTGGGTGGATATGAGCATGACAGTCAAGCTGGCTTACTGCACGTAGCCAATCATCATGTATCGCCCGGTAAAAAACAGTGGACCTGGGGCCATAGCGATTTCGGTGTGGCCTGGGACAGGAACCTGACCGACGAGGATGGCCCGTACATTGAGCTGATGACCGGCATGTTTACCGATAATCAGCCCGATTTTACCTGGCTGATGCCGCATGAAGAAAAGCATTTTACCCAGTACTTTATGCCGTACCGCGAGCTTGGTGTAATTAAAAATGCCACTAAAGATATCTTGCTGGCGCTGAATTATGAAGATGGCAAACTGCTGTTAAAAGTATACGTAACCGGCGAGCAAAATAACCTGAACATCAAACTACAGCACGATGGAAAGGTATTGTTAAGCGAAAAAGCTTCTATTGTACCGGAGCAGGTTTTTGCAAGAGAGATAGCTGTTAAAAATATCGATGAAAACCTTTTATTGCTAACCGTACATTCAGAGGCGGGCAAGGAGCTCATTAAATACGATGCGGCAAGCAATAAGCTTAACAATATTCCGGAAGCTGCCAAACCAGCGTTGCTGCCTGCCGATGTGGAAAATGCTGAGCAGTTGTTTTTAACTGCACAGCATCTGGAGCAGTACCGCCATGCTACCTACAGTCCGGTGCCTTATTATGAAGAGGCTTTACGCCGCGATCCAAAAGATCTCCGTAACAACAATGCCCTGGGTTTATGGTACCTGCGTCGTGGTCAGTTTGCCAAAAGCGAGCCATATTTCCGCAAGGCGGTTGAAACCATTACCCAGCGTAACCCTAACCCTTACGATAGCGAGTGCTATTACAATTTAGGTTTGGCGCTTAAATTCCTTGGTAAAAAAGATGAAGCTTACAAGGCGTTTTACAAAGCCACCTGGAGCAATGCCTGGAAAGATAGCGGCTATTTTTCGGTAGCACAGATCGACCTGGAAAACGGCGATTATGAACTGGCGCTTGACCATTCGTTATTATCTTTAGACAGGAACGCTAACAACAGTAAGGCTTATGTTTTACGTTCGGCGGCCTTCCGCAAACTGGAACGGTTTGAAGAGGCTGTTGAAGTAAGTATTGCCGCTATAAAAAGGGATGCGTTTAACTTAGGTGCTTTGTTTGAGTTGGTTTACGCATACAAAGCTTTGGGCAACGAAGAAAAAGCCATGCACAGCCTTAATGAACTAACCAAACTATCGCGCGGTTATTATCAAAACTACATTGAATACGCACTTGACTATGCCAACGCCGGTCTGTACCAGGAAGCTGCCGATCTGCTTAATTATGCTGTTAATGGCGATGCTACCAGTCCTATGGTGTATTACTACCTGGGCTATTTTGCCGGCCAGTTGGGTAATAATGAGCAGGCATCAGCGTACTTTAAACTGGCTTCGGCGGCTGATTCATACCTGTGTTTCCCCGACAGGCTGGAAGATATCAGTGTGTTGAAATTGGCTGCTGCCCTGGTACCAACAGATGCCAAAGCACCTTATTACTTGGGCAACCTGTTTTACGATAAACTGCAATATGATGATGCCATTGTGACCTGGGAAACATCGGTACAACTGGATGATACTTTCCCTACCGTGTTCAGGAATTTGGGTATTGCATATTATAACAAGCGTAATGATCCGGCCAAAGCTTTAACATGCTTTGAAAAAGCCTTCGCGCTGGATACGTCGGATGCCCGCATCCTGATGGAGCTTGATCAGCTATACAAAAAGCTGAACCGCCCTGCCGATGTACGCCTGAAATTTGTTGAAGCCAACCTGGAAACCGCCAAACTGCGTGATGATGTTTATTTGGAGCGCGCAACACTGTATAACTTTTTAGGAGAGCATCAAGTAGCATTTGAACAGGTAACGCAAAGAACTTTCCACCCATGGGAGGGAGGCGAAGGTAAGGCTTCGGGCCAGTATGTTGCATCACTGGTTGAAATGGCCAAGCAAAACATCCGCGATGGCAAAAATAATGAGGCCATTGAACAGTTAACGCAAGCACAAAGCTATCCGCATAATTTAGGCGAAGGCAAACTGTTCGGTACACAGGAAAATGACATCTTTTATTGGTTAGGTAAGGCCTATGAAAACCTGCAGCAAACCGAAGAAGCTAAGGCTTATTTTGAGAAAGCAGCAGTGGGTTTGGAAGACCCTACAGCGGCTGTTTTTTACAACGATCAGCAGCCTGATAAGATCTTTTATCAGGGTTTAGCTAAAAAATGTCTGGGTGACAGTACATCAGCAGAGCGGATCTTCAAAAAACTGCTTAATTATGGTATCGGGCACATGGATGATAACGTAAAAATTGATTACTTTGCCGTCTCGCTGCCAAATTTGCTCATTTTTGAAGATGATCTGAAGGCAAGGAACCAGGTGCATTGCCACTTTTTACAGGGACTGGGATATCTCGGTTTACATGATTTTGAGCATGCACAAAAGGCCTTTGCCGAAGTTTTGAAACAGGATGCCGGGCACTTTGGTGCGAGGATCCATCAAAATATGATAAACCAAATTACCGAAGTAGCCGGTTAAACCAAAAATCACACGTGAGAACTACTCAAAGAAAAACTTTACCACTGGGCCTGCTTTTTGCAGGCTCAATGCTGTTGGCCGGCAGGGCAGCAGCACAGGATGTAACCATCCCTGTTGAAACCCAGCACAACGCTATCGTGCTGCAAACTGATGCCGAAAAACACCTGAACATGGTGTACCTGGGCGCAAAGCTTGCTAATACAGCCGAGTATGCCCGCATTCAGAAAATGTACAAACAGGCCGATGATTCAGGTGTACAGAATGATGTTTATACGCCATCAGGATCGGCCAGTCTTGGCGAGCCTGCCATTACCGTTACCCATGCCGACGGTAATAAATCATTAAACCTGGCCTATGTAAGCCATACGGTAAGTAAGGTTGATGATGATATCTCATTATTGGTGGTTACCCTTAAAGATCCTGTTTATGATTTTGAAGTAAAGTTGTATTACAAAACCTATTTTAAAGAGGATGTTACCGAACAATGGTCGGTGATCAAGCACAACGAAAAGGGGATAGTGACGCTTAACAAATATGCTTCGGCCAATTTAAACCTGAAGGGTAACACCACAGGTGGTTTCTGGTTGAAACAATACCACGGCAACTGGGCCATGGAAGTGCAGCCTGAAGAAGCCCGTTTAACACACGGCATAAAAACTATCGACAGCAAGCTGGGTACCCGTGCCAACCTGTACGAGCACTCGATGTTTGCCATATCGCTGGATAAGCCGGCTACCGAAGATGAAGGAAAGGTATTTTATGGAGCTATGGAATGGTCAGGCAATTTCAGGGTTGATTTTGAACTGGATGTTGCCAACAACCTGAAAATTATTGCAGGTATTAACAATGCTGCTTCTGAATATCATTTAAAACCTGGTGCTGAGTTTACTACGCCTGCTTTCCTGTATACCTACTCTGATCATGGCAAGGGTGATGCCAGCCGCAAACTGCAAAGCTGGGCCCGCAAATATAAAATTGTTGACGGCGAAGGTTCGAGGCTTACATTATTGAACAACTGGGAATCAACCTATTTTGATTTTAATGAGAGCAAGCTTGCAGGCTTGTTAAAAGATACCAAAAAACTGGGTGTTGACCTGTTTTTACTGGATGACGGTTGGTTTGGTAACAGCCACCCGCGCAATGGTGACAACGCCGGTTTGGGCGATTGGCAGGAGAACAAACAAAAGCTGCCAAACGGTATCAGCTCATTGGTGAAAGAGGCGCAGGCCAACGGTGTAAAATTCGGCATCTGGATTGAGCCGGAGATGGTTAACCCTGCCAGCGATCTGTACAAAGCCCACCCTGATTGGGTGATCAAACAACCAAACCGTCCTGAAAAATACTTCAGGAACCAACTGGTGCTTGATTTAGCCAACCCTAAGGTACAGGATTTTGTATTTGGCGTAGTTGACGGCCTGTTTACCAAAAATCCCGATTTGGCTTATATTAAATGGGATTGTAATGCGGTTATCTACAATGCTTATTCGGCTTATTTGAAAAAAGACCAGTCGCACATTTATGTTGATTATGTAAATGGTTTGTACAACGTATTAAAACGCGTTCGTGCTAAATATCCTAAAGTGCCTTTGATGCTTTGCTCAGGTGGTGGCGGCAGGGTTGACTACGGTGCGTTACAATACTTTACCGAGTTTTGGCCAAGTGATAATACCGATCCGCTGGAGCGTGTGTTTATCCAATGGGAATATTCATTCTTCTACCCGGCTATCACCAGTTCAAACCACGTAACCGATTGGGGCAAACAACCAATTAAATACCGTGTGGATGTAGCTATGATGGGTAAAATGGGCTTTGATATTGTGATAGGCAAGCTAAGCGAAAATGATTTGAGCTTCTGCCAGTCGGCCCTGAAAAATTACGATGCATTGAAAGATGTGATCTGGCATGGCGATCAGTACCGTTTAGCATCACCATGGGATAACGACGCGGCTTCTATCATGTATGTGAATGCTGATAAATCAAAAGCGGTAATGTTCAATTACCTGGTGAACAACCGTTACGGCTCAGGCAGCAAAGTGCCTGTACGTCTGAAAGGCCTCGACCCTAATAAAAAATATCGTGTAAAAGAGATCAATCTTTACCCGGGCACTGGTTCGGTGTTAGGTAATGAAGATTTGACCTTTACCGGCGATTTCCTGATGAACGTAGGTATCAATCCTGAAGCCAGTACTTACCATACCAGTGTGGTGCTGCAGTTGGAAGCGATCTGATAGAGACTGTTTTGATATGATAAATAAGCCCCGAAGCATTCAATTGTTTCGGGGCTTATTTATATTTACGTAGCCTAATAAAAATTATGTCATTGCGAGCGCAGCGTGGCAATCTCGTAGCCAATGTATGTTCGCCCTGTATAGCTACGAGATTGCTTCGTCGTGCCTCCTCGCAATGACATAAAAAATAGTTACCTCAATTTCTTCGTCATATCAAAATGCTCAACTCTCGCCGAACTTAGCAGCAGTTTACTACAGGCGGAGTAAAAAATATAATCCTTATCCTCAGTAATGCCCGGAAGCAATTTGTTGATCACTTTCCCAATCTGCAGGTTCTCACTTTTTACCGCATTGGTATCAGCAATGTTTACCTTGGTTACATAATAAATTACCGGGAACCAACCGTGGCTGTTTTTCTGATTGCCAATCCGGAATATCCTTGGTTCTCCTGCAACACCATCAATTACTACCGGGAAACGGTATTGCTTTACTGTTGCCTCGGCAGCATCCTGGAATAATTTACCTGCGTCGGTATCGCGCAGATATTGCCAGTAATCGTTAGGGGCGGTACATTGTAAAGACAGCTCAAGTGTTAAACGGGCGTCGGCGAAATGCTGTTTGTTGTATTTATCTTTTCCTTGTTCATAAAGTTCGGGCGCCGTTTTACCATTGATCTTATATGTATTTACGTTTACCGAGGTTAGCTTCCAGCCATAATTGTATTTGGCATACATAGCGGTTATCATTTCCTGGTTAGGCAGGCTTTTATCCTTTGGTAAAAACAGGGCAATATACATTTCATGGGTAACGCCATTATAGATCATTTTATAGCTGTTAATACCTGCCGACAGATTGCTTACCGTATCGGTATTGCGATGTTGGTTTACGATATAATATTCATCGTAAATATCATAATCGGTGGTTTTTGCCGCGTTGCCTACCAGTTCAATTTGCCTGAGGTTCGATCTATCATCCAGCATCTCCTGCGATTCCATGTTGCTGATATCATCAGCGTTGTTACTGCGCAGGTCGTGAAGTAGTTGTTCATTAAGTTTGTGAAAATCGTCGCGTTTGCCTCCGGGGATCTGGTCGTTTCGCCAGGCTCCGGGCCGTTTGATACAGCTTTGTAATGATATAGTTAATAAAGCAAAGGAAATGAGCTTAATTGTGTTTGGGTATAGGGTTTTCATATTACCCGTAATGATATAAAAAAACGGTGAAAATTACCATCTCACCCAGATAGCAAAACATGATTTTACTGTTGATACTATTACCACAGGGTTCAGAAGATGAGGATCGATTGGAAATCTTGGTTAAGAAAACCATGTCATACGAGGAGGAACGACGAAGCAATCTCGTAGCTATACATATCGGATATGCACTGGCTACGAGATTGCCGCGCTGCGCTCGCAATGACATGGTTTTAATTAAAATAGAGATAATTTCATTTTCAGAACACCTGTTACGTTATCACAAAAGCCGGCAAATGACTTTCTGAAAGTTGACAAGACTGACATTTTATTAAACAATCCTGCCAGTATAAAATAAATGGCTGTTTGTATCATAAAAAATGGTTTCTTTTGAATCGGCCATTTCACAACCTGCGGCTATATCATATTGCTTGCCGGGTGTATTACAACGCCCGGTAAAGAGGAACGAAAATTTGCATGGAAAACTTGAGTGAGATTTTTGACTTGGAATACTTTTTTCACCTGTCGCCCGATTGGTTGTGTGTGGCCGGGTTCGACGGTTACTTTAAAAAAATTAATCCGGCTGTTTCAAGAACCTTAGGTTATACCGACAGCGAACTGTTTGCAAAGCCTATCGATTCGTTTGTTTATCCTGAAGATAGGAGCATCACCGCCAGTAAGCGGGAGAGTATCAAAAAAAACAATCCGCTATATAATTTTGAGAACCGGTACGTAACCAAAAGCGGCGAAATTGTATGGCTTTCGTGGACATCGATGCCTGTAAAAAGCCAGCAGCTCGTTTTTGCCATCGCCAAAAATATTACCGATAAAAAGAAGCTGGAAGAATTTAGCAGGACCTCGTTGCTGTCGGCGCGAAACAGCGAAATATTGAAAGGGGGAGACCTTACCCGTATAGACCTCCTCAAGCCGATCAGTGAGCTTTCCATTGCCGATCAGCTATGGCTTTATGAACTTGAAACGCTGGTAAGAAAATACATTGGGAAAGTTGATTTGGGCATTGTGTTGCTGAGTAGCGAGATGGGATTAAGTGAAAGGCAGCTGCACCGGCGCATAAAAAATACCACAGGGGTTACACCCAATAACTACATCCGGAGGATCCGTTTACAGATGTCGATGGAAGCGATCAACAGTGGTAAATACCGCACCGTGGCCGAAATATCTTATGTTGCGGGTTTTGAAACCCCTGCTTATTTCAGGAAACTGTTTAAAGAATTTTATGGCCGTGATGTGGCCGAATTACTGCAATAATATAAAAAAGCTCATTTTTTATTTAACCCTTTTCATCGGGAACTGTATCGCCTTGAGCTTGCCTTTCCTTAGCCCTGATATTTCGGCGAGCAGTGAATCTTTTGTTATTTGGGTATAGGTTATCTTTTGAGGGAAATCATGTTCCGGGTTTTCAAACACCAGTTGTTTTTTGTTGGATGAAGTAAGCGTAAAAGTTACCGCTTTGCCGTTGTTTTGATTTTTTACTGTTGGGATATAGTAAAGCTTACCGGCGTGTTGCTCCAGCCTGATGTGCTCGGATGATACCGTGTCTGTGCCTGCTAATGAATAGCTTCTGCCAAGAAATGTGGAATCATTAAGCTTGTTCCAGGTTTCGGTATCCAGTGTTTTTGCCGATTGATTTCTCCAGCTGCCGATAAGCCATTTGGCTTGCGCGATTGGGTTGGATTTTTGTTGGGCATAAGAGCCCGTATAAGTAAGTGTAATGCAGGCTAACGTAAGTAACTGCGATTTAAAATGACGGGACAGGATCATGAGTGGCGAATATGAATTGAAGATACAAAACTTATAAATCAGCATAAACTAAAATTTCACGTAAAGGCGCTAAGCCACAAAGGTTTTAACTTAGCGCCTTTGCGGCTTTGTGTGAGAATAACCTTGTCGCAAATGCACCCTTTATTTGTCGCGTACGTAGCTCTGCGAAGCCGTTCATTTTTAAGATATTTGATGGATCTAACAACAAAACCATGGAAAATTCAGCAACTAACAGCACTGAGGTTATCACCATAAAAGAAGCTCAAAAGATACTTGATGTTAAATGTGCCATGCTCAACGGTTCAACCTTTGAGCAAATGATGATGAACAATGCCAGTTTTAAGGATGTATCTATAACTGGGCTTAAAATTGAAGATGCAAACCTGAGCGATCTGGAAATAAAATACGCGCAACTTGGCGGGGCTTACATCCATGATATTGGCATGCCGCCCGAAGGTCATCCCGGATATGATCCCGCCGTGAAACAGCGCCCGCTTAAATTGGAGAACTGCGATTTGCAAGGCAGCACCATAACCGATTGTAATCTTAGTGATGTGAATATTACAGACTGCAACCTGAACGGTATGAAAATTAACGGTATTGATGTGGCTGATCTGCTGAAGGCATACCAACAGAAATAGGGGGGACTTTAAGGAGCTGTTTGAAATCTAATAAAAAGACCGTCATTGCGAGTAACCATCAGGGAAATCCTGAAAAAAAATGTAATGACGTGTAAAAAAAACACTATTGATAATCAATAACTTACAATCACGTCATTATAAGGTACGAAGCAATCGCGAACTTTACAGAGCGGCTTGCAAAGCTGCTCCGCCTGTTGGGGATTATTAATAATTATAATTTGATTTTTATAGGTATTAATGAGCTCCCTCCGGTCGGTTGTCTTCGTACTTCGCAATGACGTTTTTTTTAGGCTATCATATTAGCGGCTTTTGACTTTCTGCATTCAGCTTTTAGCTTTCAATTATTTAGCACTTGTCCATACATTATCCTTTTTGTTACTGTCTGGATCATAGGTGGTACCTAATACTAATTTTTTAACAGCTTTTTTGGCAGTAAAATCAATCTTGGTTGTTTTATTCCCTGTGGCCCAAACAACAATACTTTTATGTACCAGTTCGGTAGTGCCGTCTGTATAATAAACAGTTAAGTTTACGGGGATGGGCTTACTGCCAACTTTGGTGATGGTGGCACTGTACTTTAGCCCGGTGTTAGTTACTTTACCAATAGCCAGATCGGTTACACCATTATCAAAGAACCAGGCTTTCCAAAACCAGTTAAGGTTCATGCCCGAACCGGTGTTCATACAATTGAAAAAATCATGAGGCATGGGGTGTTTGCCGTGCCATTGCGCTATGTAGTAATGCAGGGCTTTGGTAAATAGCTCATCGCCAAGCATATCTTTTACATATAAATAGCCCAGGCCCGGTTTGGGATAGCTGTCGGTAAAGCTTGCTGCTCCGGTTAGCATTGGTGTAAGCGTCATTACAGGTACGTCAACCTCATGACCGGCAGTTTGTTCAACAGCAGAAACGCCGTACGGATCAACAATTGAAGGGGCTATCTCCGGACTCACCAGCCATTCGCCTATGGTTGCCCAGCCTTCGTCCATCCAGCCGTATTTGGTTTCGTTAATACCCATATAAAACGGGAACATGGTATGGAAGATCTCATGATCGGTAAGCTCAATGGCATCTGCTTTATCTTCGAGCGGGTTATCATTCACCATCATAGGGTACTCCATCTGATCCAGACCGTCAAAAACGGTTTCATGTTGGTATGGATATGGCCACTTAGGGAATTTGTAGCTCATAACCTCAACCGTTTTGCGGGCGTAGTCAACTACCGCATAATAATCCTTGTGCTTTTCGTTAAACACAGCATCAACGCGGGTACGCCGGCCGGTTTTAGGATCAACCACCAGGCTCGATGCTTTCCATAAGTAATGATTGCTGGTAGCAAAAACAAAATCGGTAACGCTATCGGCCTCAAACTTCCAGGTATTGGTTGGATTGTTTTTGGTGATATTGCCTGCTTTAACATCATCTTCGGTAATGATATCTGTTACTTTATCACTCGCGCCGGCATCTGCAATACGTTTAACTATACGGCTGTCATAAACGTCGTCGGCATTTTTCAGATCGCCGGTTGCCCAAACCTTATAATCGCCGGGTACGGTGATCTCTGCGCTGAAATGGCAAAAGTCGTTGTAAAACTCCTGTGCGCCAACATAAGGGTAATCGTTCCAGCCATCAATATCGTCATAAACTGCTACGCGAGGAAAGAAGTAGGCGATAAAGAACGCCCCTGTATCAACCTGACCTGTGCGGATATGAGAGCCCTTGTTTAATGTGTAAGCATAGCTGATGTCAAAATGTACTTTTTGTTTTGGAGCGATAGGAGATACCCGTAGCGTCATATTCGTGCCGTTGATACGGCGTTTGGTGCTATCCTGTGTTTTGTTATCAATGCTCAAACTGCTGATATGCACCCCATCGGTAAGGTCGTCTGCGGAAACCGCCATTTGGCGTACCGATCCTTTTTTATATAAGTTAGGGTATAGTTTAAATTGTACCCGCTTTAATGTATCAGGACTATTGTTAAAATAATCGATACCAACGGTGCCGCTCACCAGGCGGGTTTTAGGGTCGAAATTTACTTTGATCTTATAGTCGGCGGTGTTTTGCCAGTAATTTTTGCCTGGTGCCCCGGTAGCTGTTCGTGTTCCTTTGGTGTAGGTATTTTGCAGGTTTACGGCTATGGGTAAGGTTTGCTGGGCAAATGTTGTAGTACTGCCCAATAATAAAATAAAAGGCAATAATTTTTTAATACTGATCATTTATGCGGATATATATGAGTTATATTTGAGGTAAATATAAATAAACCGTTGCAGAACCCGGTAAGCGATAATTTTGTATCGCCGGTACGTTACAGCGCAAATTAGCACGGTTTTGAGTAGTTTACCATTTTTAAATAGTATCCATGACTGCCGAAAAAATGATCATTGTAACCGGTAAGCAATACCTTGAGCTGAAACAAAGCTTAGAAAGCGGAGAGGGGCTTACCTATAATATAGGCACCGATAAACACCCCGAAATAGTGAGGATCACTAACATTTATATGGATACTGATCCCGACTTTACCCGCAACCCGCGCCAGTTTGCCCGGATGCACGAGGACCTGAATGTGCAGGTTAAGCTGGAGTATCTGGCGGAATAGATAAACTTTTCCAAGGCAATTATTCCCAATCTAATCATAATCGTTTATTTTTAGGCCATGCATCACCCTGAAGATAACCCCTGGAAAATAACGTCCCAAAAAAACATCTACGATAATCCCTGGATCAACCTAACCGAATACCAGGTTATTAATCCCTCCGGTAATCCCGGTATTTACGGTAAGATACATTTTAAAAATGTGGCTATCGGTGTTTTACCCTTAGATGCTGAGCTAAATACATACCTGGTAGGGCAATTTAGGTTTGCACTAAATCAGTACAGTTGGGAAATGCCGGAAGGCGGAGGCCCCGAAGGGACAGATCCGCTGGAATCGGCCAAACGCGAATTACTGGAAGAAACCGGCTTAAAAGCTTCACAATGGACAGAGATCCAGCGGCTGCACCTCAGCAATTCGGTAAGTGATGAGTTGAGTATCTTATACCTGGCCCGTGGCCTTGAACAGTTTGAAGCCGAGCCTGAAGAAACCGAACAGCTGATCATCAAAAAATTGCCTTTTGCTGAAATTTATCGTATGGTTTGTGATGGTGAAATTACAGATTCCATGACTGTAGCGGCGGTGCTTAAAGTACAACTGCTGCTTACAGAAAACCGTTTGTAAATTACCGCTTTACTGAAAAAAATATAACTTTGCCCGTTGATGAAAAAGTTATTAGGCTATATTTTAACACCGTTTACCGCTATTGCATTTTCCTTGTCCCTGGTTATATTTCATCCTATACAATGGATCTGTTTTCGCGTGTTTGGGTACTCGGCACATAAAAAGGCTGTTGATATATTAAATTTATTCCTGTTGCGCACTTTTTATATACTGGGCGATACGGTAACTTTTATCAATGAGCAAAATTTACCTTTGGGCAGGCCTATTATATTTGTGGCCAATCACCAGAGCCTGCTCGATATCCCGCCGCTCATCTATTATCTGCGTAAATACCACGCCAAGTTTGTTTCTAAAATAGAACTCACCAAAAATATCCCCTCCATCAGCTATAACCTTAAACATGGCGGAGGTGCTAATATCGACAGGAAAGACTCCCGCCAGGCCATGACCGAAATGATGAAGCTGGGTGAGCGAATGAAAGCCAATAACTGGTCGGCAGTGATTTTTCCGGAAGGCACCCGTTCAAAGGATGGTACGGTTAAAGCATTTCATTCGGCCGGGATATCCATGCTTTTAAAAAAATGCCCCGATGCGCTGCTTGTACCCATAGCGATATCCGATGCCTGGAAGGTTATGAAGTATGGTTATTTCCCCCTCAATACTTTTACGCCGGTAACCTGGACGGTACTGGAACCTATTGAACCCGGCAAAACCCCCGCTGCCGAACTGGTGCTGGAAGCTGAGAACAGGATCAAGGCTGCTTTGGCTTGATTTCGGATCTCGGAATTTCGATTTCGGAATTTTTATTAACTGACTAATGTTGTCATTGTCGTCTTAAGTGTTCGGAAGGCGCAGGTCAGTTGAAGACGTTGTTTTAAAAAACCATGTCATTGCCAGGAGGAACGACGAAGCAATCTCGTAGCTGTGCAGATCGGATATGCATTGGCTACGAGATTGCCGCGCTGCGCTCGCAATGACATGGTTTTTATTTCGCCTCTCCCCTGATCGAAGTTTAGCGACAGCGTAACTTCGTCCTAAAATGTGTTAAAATCAGCTTAACTGTACTTCAACTTACTTTTCTATCCCGCAAGCGGAATGCTTGCCCTGTTTTAAGTCGAAGTTACGCTGTCGCTAAACTTCGTCCAGTTATAGACGTCAACATCTCAATTCCGAAATCCCAAATTCGATATCCGAAATACAATTAATCTGTTAATAATCAGTTAAATGTTAACAAATAAATCACATCATATTTACGTTAATATGAAACGTTATCGCTTATTTTTATAGACCCATAAAAGAGGTCGCCTAAAATTTACCTAAAATAATTTTTATGACCTGGAGAAAATTCAGCGGCGAAGTAATCCAATCGCCCATTATGGAAGAGGTTGAAAAAGCAATTGAACGCGAAGCCCTCCTCGGAAACAAGCTCAAAGTATGTATCGGCACCGACTCACAAGTTAAAGGGGCTGTAACAGATTTTGCAACCGTGATCGTGTTTCTGCGTGAAAAACGCGGCGCTTTCATGTTCATACACCAGGAGCGTACTTCGCAAAAAATGAGCATTAAAGAAAGGATGCTGAGCGAAGTTCAGAAGTCTATCGACATTGCTTACAAGCTTTGCGATTTGCTCGACCTGTATGATGTGGAGCTTGAGGTGCACGCCGACATTAACACCAACCCGATGTTTAAGAGTAACGCAGCCCTGCATGAGGCTATGGGTTACATCCTGAGCATGGGCTTTGTGTTTAAAGCCAAACCCGAAGCTTTCGCAAGTTCATACTGTGCAAACAAAATAGTGCAGTAAATTTGCCGAAACTAAAAGCGGTGTATCTATATTTGATATTAAAATATATCAGATATACCTATGTCGCCACTTATTGAAATCAACGACCCGGCTTTAGCCGCACAGGATACTATTCTTATTGATGCCCGCGGAGGGCAGGACTCTTACCAACGTTACCTGGCAGGCCATTTAAACCACGCCATATACGCCGACCTTGATCAGCACCTTACCACTAAACCAGATGACCCCGCCTTTGGCGGCAGGCACCCGCTGCCCAATATACAGGAGTTTGCTGTACTGTTAGGCAACTGGGGCATTACGCCCGGTAGCCGCATAGTGGTTTATGACGATAAATCGGGCGCTTTCAGTGCTTCGCGCTTATGGTGGATGTTGCGCGCAATTGGCCATGAAAATGTACAGGTATTGAATGGTGGTTTACAGGCTGCAAAAGATGCCGGTGTTGAACTAAGTACAGAAGCTTATACTCCAACCCCGGTTGATCCCTACCCGGTAACGCACGAGTATGCAAACACCGTTGAGATAGCTGAAGCCGGCGAAGCTGCACAGGATCCTTTTCGACTGGTAATTGATGTGCGTGAAACCCCGAGATATCTGGGACAAACAGAACCTTTGGATCTGATAGCCGGTCATATCCCCGGTGCATTAAACCTGCCTTATATCAACAACTTAGGCGCCGACGGTAAGTACTTATCTGCTGATGAGTTGCGAAAGGCATACGATGCAGCAATTGGTGACGTAGCGCATGACCAGGTGATTGTTCACTGCGGATCGGGAGTTACAGCCTGTCATACCTTGCTGGGCATGGATTATGCCGGTATCAGCGGCCCTAAACTTTATGTTGGTTCATGGAGCGAATGGTCAAGAAGGGATTTGCCAATAGGGAAGGAAGAAAGGTAGGCTTTTACTCACCCCGGCTGCGCTCCGCTGGCCGACCCTCTCTCCGGCTTTGCCGCAAAGAGGGTAAGAAGAAGATCATTTCGCCGCCGCTCGGCTCCAGCCGAGTGGCAATTA
>NZ_DASVOB010000385.1:0-3875 GCF_036383575.1 Mucilaginibacter sp. | reverse complement strand
AAGCGGGCTCTTAAAGGCCCCAAGGGTTATACGGGGTGTGTAATTTGCCCTGTTTATTCCGCTAATATCTTACTTCTCATCGCAGAGCACGTCATCTCATTTTTTTTCAGGAGAATCCTGATGGTTACTCGCAATGACGGGATGTTGATTGACTACTCCCTCCTTAAACTATCAACCGGATTAGCCAATGCGGCTTTAACCGATTGAAAGCTGATAGTAACAAACGCTATTAATACAGCAATGGCGGCAACTAACAAAAAGGTTGTCCAGCTTATACCTACGCGGTAAGCGAAAGCATCCAGCCAGTGGCTCATGGCCAGCCAGGCTATCGGGAAGGCTATAACAATTGCGATAAGCACCAGCTTAATAAAATCTTTGGCTAACAAGGTAACGACATTCCCCACTGTTGCGCCCAAAACTTTACGTACGCCAATTTCGCGGGTACGAACCTGGGCGGTGTAGGCTGCCAGCCCAAGCAGGCCAAGGCAGGATATCAAAATAGCGATGCCCGCAAAATAGTTGAACAGCGTTCCTTCCCGTTGCTCGCCCTGGTAAAGTTTATTGAATACTTCATCCAAAAAAGTATAACCAAACGGGAACTGGCCGTTATATTGTTTAAATTGAGCTTCGGCAGCGGCTATGGCTTTTGGCGCACCGTTACCTGTGGTTTTAATGTAGATAGAGGCATAACTGTCCGGCGCGTAGAAAAACACCATAGGGCCAATCTTTTCACGCATGCTGGCAAAGTGGAAATCTTTAACCACACCTATAATAGTACCTTCGGTTTTCCGCAGCTTGAAACGTTTACCTATCGGATCTTTCATTCCTAATTCCTTAATTGCCGCTTCGTTCAGGATATAATGTGCCGAGTCGCTCACCGAACCATCAAAGCCATGCCCTGCTGCCAATTTCATCTTGAAAAAGGAGATAAAATCCTTGTCAATCCCTTGCGGGTGTACAATAAATGTTTGCCCGGTTGCTTTCCCATCCCAATCAGTGTCGCCGGATATCCCTCCGTTGTTAACAATGTTGCCGGTCGATCGGGTTACAGCTTCAATGCCTGGCTGTTTCAAAAGCTCGGCCTTAACAGCGTCATAATGGCCTTTCATATCGCGCATCCAAAAGGCAAATACATGACTTTTATCGTAACCTAAATTTTTCGACCGGATATAATTCAACTGCCCTGTGATTACGATGGTGCTAATGATCAGCACTACCGAAAAGGTAAATTGCACCACTACCAGGATCTTACGGAACAGCACATCGCCAATACCATTTGATATCTCCCCTTTAAGTGCTTTTAACGGTTCAAAAGACGAAAGCAGCAATGCCGGGTAAATACTGGATAATAGTAAGGTAGCAGCTATAGTACCAGCAATAACAAACCAGATATGATGATCAGAAAGATTAAATACCAGCTGTTTACCTGCAATTGCATTAAATACTGGCATCACATTATAAATTACCAGCACCGCCAAAACAGATGACAGCACGAACAACAAAGCTGTTTCCACCACAAACTGCATAAACAATTGTGTTTTTGCTGCGCCGATGATCTTTCGCATGCTGATCTCCTTGGCGCGCAACATGGCCCGCGCGGTTGAAAGGTTAACATAGTTAATGCAGGCAATAACCAATATTACCAAAGCTATAATAATAAAGATGTGCACAGTGCTGATCCCCCGGTCGGTACCATCAGCATTATAAAGGTGCATTTTAGTAACAGGTAGTACGAGGTAGTCGGCATCAGTATCTTCGGGCTTCCGTTTCAGGTGGACACTATTTAAATCGGCCGATAGCTGTTTTAACGAAGTACCGGGTTTAAGCTGCAAATAGGTTTCATAGGCATAATTGCTGAAATCATGGTTCAGATCATCTTTAAAATTGGTCAGCATGTATTTAACATGATAGCTCATGGGCATGATCATATCATAATTAATGCTTGAGTTAAGCGGAAAATCATTAATAACACCCGATACCGTAAAATTCTCCTTATTATCGGCAACAATAACTTTTCCGATAGCATCCGCGCTCCCGAAATATTTCTTTGCTGTACTTTTTGTGATCACCACCGAATTATCGCTTGCAAAAGGCTTTGCATTATTACCCTCAACCAGCGGGAAATCAAAAACGGTAAACAGCGACGGATCGGCAAACCCTACCGCCTGCTCATTAAAAACTTTATCCTGGTATTTAAATAAGGAGAAAAACCAGTTATTGGTAATGCGCACCTGGTTTTGCACGGCCGGCAGTTCCTGTTTGGCCAGCGGCCCCATTGGTGCAACCGTAACCTGCCAGATCTGCTTACTGGCCCCAGTCCCCCCAAAAAGTTCAACCCTGTAAATATTTGATGCATTTTTATGAAAGCTATCAAAGCTAAATTCATCCTGCACCCAAAGCAGGATCAGGATGCCAATGGCAAGGCCCAGAGTTAACCCGGCAATGTTGATCACCGAATAAAATTTATTACGAACAAGGTTACGCCAGGCGGTTTTGATATAGTTTTTTAACATAATACTATAGGCTTTATCAGACATCAGGATAATCAAAATGATGCCAATATTGTAAATTACTATATATCAAAAGCTTATGCAACAACACTATAGAATACCGTACGGATACGGACAGCCTGGTGTTCATTTATGTAACGGTGTTTTTAGAGATTAGTGATTGGATATTAGAGATTGGTTTTGATTGGGGATTTGGAAAATGCACTATTATTAATAACCTAAAAAAGTTAGTGCTACGGAAATATCCTTAAACACTAACCTCCAATATTTGCGACTGGCCCGTAATCTTCAGCCTTTATTTTCCTCAACTAATTTCCAACCTCTAATCACTAATCACCCGACCGCAAACTCTTTATTGGATTAACACTTGCTGCTTTTATAGATTCATAACTAACCGTAAGCCAGGCAATGCCCAAAGCCGATGCCGACGCCACGAAAAATATCAGCCAGCTAACACTAATGTGATATGCAAATCCGGATAACCAGCTATTAGCCACGTACCAAGAAACCGGTAATGCTATACATATGGCTATAAGGATAAGCCTGGTAATTCCTGACGATAATAGATATACCAAATTTAAAACAGATGCGCCTAATACCTTGCGCACACCGATTTCTTTGGTGCGCTGCTCGGCTATAAAAGCCGATAAGCCATATAAACCAAGGCAGGAAATAAAAATACCAATGGCCGCAAACAGTTTAAAGATATTGCCCATCTGTTGCTCGCCATGATAAAGGTTAGCCATTTGCTGGTCGACAAAATTAAAGGTGAATGGATAGGCTGGGCTTATTTCTTTACTTATTTTTTCTAAAGCTTCAATAGTTGCGGTGGTGGTTCCGGGTTTGGTGCGGATAACGACTGTACCGCCGCCGCCAGTTAAAGAAATGATCAATGGCTCAATAGCCGACTGGGCCGGTTTAAAATTAAAATCTTTAACCACCCCAATGATAACGCTTGGTTTGTCGTGCAGCGTCATCGGCTTTCCTATCGCCGCTGCCGCATTATGGATCCCCATAAGGCTTAGCAGTTTTTCGTTGATGACACAATTATTCGAGTCGGTTTTGATGGACTCAGAAAAGAAGCGACCTGCCAGTAATTTTAATCCGAATAAGCGGGCAAAACTTTCACTCACATACATTGCGGGCGTCGGAAAACCTTGTGTTTTGGGATCTTTACCTGGCCATGAGGCATTTGCGCCAGGCCCGATATCGATGGGAAGCTCGCTGGTAATGGTAAAATCACTGGTAAGTTGATCCTGTTTCAACTCGTTGCGCAATAAAGCCTCTTTATTAGCCATATCGCCATTTATATCCATATATAAAAGGCTGGATTTATTAAAGCCGGGGTTCCTTTCTCTTACAAAC
>NZ_DASVOB010000384.1:0-9957 GCF_036383575.1 Mucilaginibacter sp. | reverse complement strand
TTTGTGGCCCGTCAATCAACCTACGGTAAAAATCCTCGCGATTTCGCTATCGACCCAACAGGTAAATTCCTGATCGTAGCCAATCAAAACAGCGATAACATGTGGGTATTTAAAATTGACCAAAATACAGGCAAGCTTTCCCAAACAGGTATCAAGGTGGATATCGGTAACCCGGTATGCTTGAAATTTGCACCAGCTGAGTAAGCTGAAAGCAGAAGGCTTAAAGCGGAAAGCTAACTATTACAATATAAAAAAAGCTCAAAGTAGTTTTAATATAAACTACTTTGAGCTTTCCTTTTTTGCTTTAAGCGTTGAGCCTTCGGCTTTAAGCTTAATTCTTGGTAAACGAATAAACAATATATCCTGTACTATTACCTACGGTAACAGGTGATTTCAGGGTCATGGTTGATCCATCATTACTTGCAATATCCAAACGGTAACCTTCGGCTACGTTTTTGGCTTTATCGCCTTCGTAAAGTTTTTTGAACTGGAATTGGGTACCGGTTGTACCGCCGTTATAAACCGACCAAAATATGGTTTGCGATGTTCCGTTGGTTAAAGTGTAAATGCCGTTGCCGCTGTTGGTAAGCTTCCATGTGCTGCCAACAAAACCTTCGGGAGGGGCCTGGTCAAATACGCTTTGTACTGCATTTTGTACAAGACCGTCATAACTTACATTATTGCAGGTCCAGGTGCCAACAAATTTACCGCGCGATACATTAGACGTAGTAGTGCTTTTGGTTGACGAGCAGGCCGAAATGACCAAAATAAGCGAAAAGATTGCGATTGAGGTTTGAATTAACTTTTTCATGACAGTATATTTTATGCATAAATAGCATAAATCCTGCCAAAGTGCACAATTATAAATTCACTGCTTGCTGCCGGGTACGCTTTTCTAATTCGTTTAACCTTTTATTGATCGATTCGGCAATCTGATCGGCCTCCCGAACCTTTTTTAGGCTATTAATAAACTTGGGATTGGTGTCCCTGTTCGATAAAATTTTACCGATCTGCTTAATAATGTTCATAGGTATTCCTTATAGCTCTATTTTACGGGGTATAAACAGGTAAGGTTGCGTTAAATTTTAAAATATTGAATAAAATCCGATTAAACGTTTTATCAATTTAAAAAAATCAAAGCGCATCGACAGTAAAGTCCTGCTTTATAGTGCTGTTAAGTTCAATGTGAATAATTTACTATCCGAAGAAATTACTCATCAGCCCCGTTCAAGAATGCAATCAGCTGCTCCATAGCTTTTGCCCGGTGGCTGATAGCATTTTTTTGTTCCATGCTCATTTCAGCAAAGGTAATATCATATCCTTCGGGCTCAAAAATAGGGTCATAACCAAAACCGCCGTTCCCACTTAATTCTTTCCGGATAGTTCCTTCAACAGTACCTTCAAAAAAATGCTCTTCCCCATTCCAGATCAAAGAAATTACGGTACGAAACCGGGCTTTGCGGTTGGTTTCGCCTTTTAGGTTATCAAGCACTTTACTGATATTGGCCGCATGGTTACCGTGCGTGCCTGCGTACCTGGCCGAGTAAACACCCGGTTCTCCGTTCAGGGCATCTATTTCCAGTCCGCTATCGTCGCCAAAGCAGTTAAGCTTATATTCGGTGTATACATGGTGGCTTTTGATGGATGCATTGGCTTTAAATGTATTGCCGGTTTCTTCAATATCATCGTAACAGCCAATATCATGCAGGGTTAACAATTTGATAGCCCCATTGAGCTTGGCCGAAACTTCATCAAGCTTGTGACGGTTATTGGTAGCAAAAACTAATTGCTGCATATTATTTATGGCGATTTTTATTTATAACGTTTTTACCAGTTCCCAAAATGTTTTCTTATGATCTACATTATCCATCATTTCATCAAACGAGTAAGTGTAAAGCACCGTGATGCCGTTTGAGGTTACCGGCTTATTCGGTTTAAGCACTTTGATATCCTGCGGCAGGGCATCTCCTCCCAAAACAAGCACTTTGGTTGGCTTAAAAAAAGGTTTTAACTGGCTGAATTTGGTTTCGCTATAGTTGGCCAGGTTGAATATCGCTACATCATCGGGGCCAAGCTCTTTACGCTTAAGGATGTTTTCAAGAGCAGTTAAATGCCCGGCGTTTATAAAGTCATCTGCCTTATAATGAGTAAGTACCAGGAAATTCTTTAAGTTTTTGCCCCGATACTTAAAATCGGAAACCGGCGTTTGTATTACAGGCTGAGGTTCAGGAGTTAAGGAAGGTGTGACTGCTACCGGTTCGGGTTTTGTATGTTCAATAACAGGGGATAATGGTACTGCTGCGGTAGGTTCGGGCTCAGCAATTTTATCGTATAACATTTTATCTGCATTGAGCAGGTAAAGTTCATCCTCTAACAAAAAACGAAACGCGGCCGGGTTCTCAACTTTCACTTTAACAAATTTTAACCAAAAGTAGTTAAACGATCTCAAGCTTTATAGGCATATTAGCACAATTATAGCCGGCTGATTTTGCAGAAAATATTTGTTCGGCTATAATTAATAAATTTTACCGAAATTCGTAGTTTTTAACGGGTTAACTATCCCGTTTTATTTAGCATAACAGCGTTACATGAGAAAGTTAGGAGTATTAGTACTAAGTTTTATTTTAACAATAACATTTGCAAAGGCACAGGTAGCATCAGATACGTCGGCAAAAAAACTGGTTAAAGCCGATTCGGTTATTGCCACCACACCAGGCAAAACGCTTGATAAAATTGCAGCAGTGGTTGGTAACAGCCCAATATTGCTATCAGATATTGAACTGTCATACGCTAACTTTTTGGTACAGGGCAACCAGCCCGATCCAACCGTTAAAGCGCGGATCCTGCAAACCTTGCTAACCCAAAAGCTGCTTGCCCAGCAGGCTGCTATTGACAGTATTGAGGTAAAGGAAGAAGATGTTGACGCCAACGTTGATCGCCGTATGCGTGAAATGACGCAACGTGCAGGCGGACAGGAAAAACTGGAAGCGTTTTTAGGCCGCTCAGTTATTCAGTATAAAGACGAGATAAGGCCCGACCTAAAAGAGCAAATGGTTGCTCAGAAAATGCAGCAGCACATTACAGAAAAACTGAACGTAACCCCTCAGGACGTAAAAAAATACTATGACGGCATCGCGAAAGACAGTCTGCCATCATTTAATAAAGAGATTGAAGTTGGTGAGATCGTTTTTCAGCCGAAACTGAACAAAGACGAAAAAGATCTTTATAAAGCAAAAGCCGAAGAGTTAAGGCAGCGTGTTAAAAAAGGCGAAGACTTTGGTACACTGGCCAGGCTTTATTCGCAGGATCCGGGTTCAGCGCCAGAAGGTGGTGACCTTGGCTTTGCCGATCGTACCACTTTCGTAAAAGAATTTACAGCTAATGCCTTCAAATTAAAAGCAGGTGAAATTTCCCCTGTGTTTGAAACGGATTTTGGTTTCCACTTTTTACAGGTAATTGAACGCCGCGGCGAGCAAGTGCACGTAAGGCACATCCTGGTTACACCAATTGTTACACAGGCCAGCTTAGACAGGGCAAAAGCCAAAGCCGATAGTATTTACAATTTACTTGTAAAAGATAAAAATATGGCTATTGACTTTTCAAGCGCCGCCGCCTATTACTCCGATGATAAGGATACCAAATACAACGGCGGTATGATGCTGAACGCAGAAGATGTTCAAAGCCGCTCAACATTTATCCCAACCGATAAACTTGATCCTAAAGTGGCTCTAATTACCGATACGATGAAAGTTGGCAGCATTTCAAAACCTGATATCTTTACCGGTGCCGATGGTAAAAAGAGCTACAAAATATTGATGCTTAAATCGGCTACCAATGCCCATAAAGCTAATTTAGAGCAGGACTTTCCTAAACTTAAGGAATATGCCTATAATGATAAGGTTAACAGAACTGTATCGCAATGGTTTGAAAAACGCCGCAAGGAAACTTTCATTAAAATTGATAAAGAATATCAATCATATGATGTGTTGAAGAAATGGGTAAACACTAACCCTACGCTGGTAATCCCTGAAACCAAGATCAAATCATCATCTAAATAACTTTATGCAACACCGTTCTGATGTAGAAGCTGCAGACGCTTTAAAGCAGGCCTACCAGCAAATTCGTGCCGAAATAGGTAAGGTAATAGTTGGCCAGGACGAAGTGATCAAATTTGTGCTGATCTCTATTTTCAGTAACGGGCATTGTTTATTGGTTGGCGTACCGGGGCTTGCAAAAACCCTGCTGGTGCAAACTGTATCGCAGGTACTTGACCTTGATTTTAAAAGGATCCAGTTTACGCCCGATCTGATGCCTTCAGATATTATCGGTTCTGAAATATTAGGTGAAGACCGTAATTTTAAATTCATCCACGGGCCGGTTTTCTCAAACATTATCCTGGCCGATGAGATAAACCGTACACCGCCAAAAACGCAGGCTGCATTGCTTGAAGCCATGCAGGAAAAAGCAGTTACCGCGGCCGGTGTTACCCATAAGCTTGCACAGCCATTTTTTGTATTGGCAACCCAAAACCCTATTGAGCAGGAAGGCACTTACCCCTTACCTGAAGCCCAGCTGGATAGGTTTATGTTTAACGTAGCCCTTAGCTATCCCTCATTTAAAGAGGAATTACAGGTTGTTAAAAACACTACAAGCACCAATAAAGTAGAAGTAAATAAAATATTAAACGCTCAGCAGATCATCTATTTTCAGCAACTGGTACGCAACATCCCGGTTACCGATAATGTGATGGAATACGCGGTAAAGCTGGTGTCAAAAACCCGCCCTAACAGCGAATTTACCACTCCGCAAATTAACCGTTTGCTAAGCTGGGGCGCAGGCCCAAGGGCATCGCAATTTTTAGTATTGGGGGCTAAATGCCACGCAGTACTTAATGGCAAGTACTCACCCGATATTGAAGACGTACAGGCCGTAGCCAAACCCATTTTAAGCCACCGCATAGTACGCAGCTACCATGCCGAGGCCGAAGGTTTATCGGCATCTGATATTATTGAGCAACTGTTTTAGGTTAGTGATTGAAGGTTGGAGATTAGAGGTTAGTTTTAATTGCCTCAATAAAGAAGAAGGTCTTGTGGCAATAAACCACAAGACCTTCTTCTTTTAAAACCAAATCCGAAATCGAAAATCCCAATTCCGAAATCCCTCTACAATCCTTTCGTTATCGCCTCATACACCACGTCCTGAATCCTTGGTCTTATGTTCAGGCTGCCCAGTTTGCTGCCTACCGACGGATTTACCCGGTTTGACAGGAACACATAAACGAGGTTATATTTAGGATCAACCCAGATACAGGTACCTGTAAAGCCGGTATGGCCATACGTTTGATCAGAAGCCAGTTTTGAAGGATAATGCCTGTCGGCTATCGGGTCCCAGCGGTCAAACCCTAAGCCACGACGGCTTACCGGGGATTGTTTGGAGGTAAACAGGTCAACTACTTCCGGTTTAAAGTATTGCGTTCCGCCGTAACTGCCTTTGTTTAAAACCATTTGATACAATATAGCTACGTCATTGGCACTACCAAACAAACCGGCGTGTCCGGCAACCCCGCCTAAAAGCGCGGATGTTGGGTCATGCACATAACCATCTAATAACGACATGCGGTATTCCTTATCATTTTCGGTTGGGATTATCCTGTCGGGTGTAAAACGATACAATGGCAAAAAGCCTGCGGTTTGCATCCCCAGCGGGGTATAAAAATGCTGTTGAACATATACATTAAGCGGCACGGCTGTAATATTTTCAACTACCTCCTGCATAAACAACATGCTCACATCGCTGTATACGTATTGTCCTCGGGTTTTCAACGGAGAGCTCAGCATCTCGGGGAACATTACATCTTTATAGTAGTCCTTCCGTAAATAATAGTGGTCGGATACTTTTGTTGGATATGCAGCAGATGAATCTGTACTGTGATCTGCTGGTTTCACCTTCTCAAACGACTGGATATCGGGGATCAAACCGGCCTGGTGCAGCAACACTTCGCGGATCTGGATATCGTTCTTGTTGCTTTTGCGCGCAAGGGGAATATAATCGCCAAGGGTTTTCTCCAGGCTTAGTTTACCCTGATCGGTAAGCTGCATGGTTTCCATAGTAGTGGCCGATACCTTGGTCATAGAGGCAAGGTCAAAAATATCGGTCAGCTTATCGGGCATTACATTATCATAGGTGTGATATCCATAAGCTTTATTAAATATCACCTTACCATCTTTAGCAATCAATACCACGCAGCCCGGAGTAGCATGTTCACGGATAGCTTCCTGCGCTATTTTGTCGATACCCTGCAGGTTTGCGGCGTTTATCCCCGCCTCTTCAGGAACGGTATATTGCAACCTGGTTTTATCGGTGATAAAACCCATCCCCGTTTTATAAACAGCGCTGTAGTTTTTGGTTAATTTTTGTGAGATAGCTATCCCCCCAAATATAGCTTCGGCACTGTACATGGCCGATACCTGGGATACCCGCTCCGTCCAGATCAACGGGGCGGTAATAACATCAAGCTTGCCCAATACTGATCCGTTGCCAAAAGCAGCGACAATTACATTCTTGTTTTTTTGATTGGAGCTGATAAAATCGAGCACATCAGGGTTGCCCAGATCAGCATCGTTTACCTGTACTATAATGGTGTTATAAAACTTCAGGTCGGATGTTAGGTTCGCCAGCGTTTTATTCCCCGAATAGGTTGTACCATCAAACAGATCAACCTTATTATATTTATTTAAAAGGCTGTCAAAAACGGCGGTATACTGGTTACTAAAATGCACGCTGGCAATTTTTAAATCCTCCAGCTTTTGCAAAGGCACCAAATAGGAAGCATTGTTAAGCAACACGGTTGAATTGCCAACCAATCTTTCTTCGGCAATGAAAGCCTGCCCTGTTAATGGCGGGTTTTGCGCACAAGCGGTATTAAATAATGCAAACCCTAATAGTACTAAAGGAACACGGCCCCATTTATTTTTTATCATATACTTTAACTCCGTTTATATAGGTTTTTGTCACTTTGGTTGTTGAGATCTCGCTGCCCTTTATCTTCATGATATCCTTATCCAATATCACAAAGTCGGCAAACTTACCAGGTTCGATGCTACCTTTCTCCTTTTCCTCAAAGTTGGCTTTGGCAGCCCAGATGGTCATGCCTTTTAATGCTTCAATCCTGCTCAAAGCATTTTCGGGCTGAAAGCCACCTTCAGGAAAACCTTTCAGATCTTTACGCTCAACCGCTGCATAAAACGTATAAAGCGGGTTAATATTCTCAACCGGGAAATCGGTACCCAGCGGCAACCATCCGTTTTGCTTCAGCAATTGCTTATAGGCATAAGCTGTTTTAAGCCGTTGGTTGCCCAATCTTTTGCCGGCCCAGTACATATCTGACGTCGCGTGCGTAGGCTGTACCGATGGGATAATACTATACTGACCAAACTTATCCAGATCCTGTGGTGATACCACCTGCGAATGCTCGATACGCCAGCGAAGGTCATTTTTGCCTTTTAAATTGGCCGCATAGACTTTAAGCATCACCCTCACCGCCGAATCGCCAATGGCATGTGTACACATCTGGAAACCGTGGGCTGCTATTTTAGGCGCTATCTCTTCAAAGTGTTTCTGGCTACTCAGCAAAAATCCGCTCCATTTGGCCGAATCGGCATAGGGTTGCAGCAGACAGGCACCTCTTGAACCAAGCGCTCCATCAGCATAAACCTTAAACGCCCTTACATTTAAGCCCGGCGTTTTAATAATACCATGTTTAAAAAGATAGTCGTAGTTTTCCTGCCTGTCGGCCAGCATCACATACAGGCGAATTTTCAGGTCGCCTTTGTGTTGTAGCTCATTAATAGTATTTATCATGGTGTAAGGCAATCCGCAATCATCAACTGTGGTAAGCCCCACTGCAAAACAATTTTTTTGTGCCGAAAGCAGGGCAGTATCTATAATAGCTGCCGTAGGTTCCGGGATTTTACGAGTAACTATACCCACTGCATTATCAACCAGTATGCCGGATAGCTTTCCGTTACTGGTTTCTATTTCGCCTCCATTAATGGTTTGTCCAGGTTTAACACCGGCAATGTTCAATGCGGCTTGGTTAGCTATAACCGCATGACCGTCAACCCGGCTAAGTATTACCGGTCTCATCGGGAACAGCGAATCTAATTTTGCCTTATCCGGAAAATGCTTGTTCGTCCAGTCGTTTTGATCCCAGCCATTACCGATGATCCAGCCATCGGTATTACGGTCGGCAAAGGCTTTTACCGAATCAATGATCTCGGGCCAGCTATGGGTACCCACCAGGTTTACTTCCTGCAGGCCCATACCGTATTCATAAAAATGGGCGTGAGCATCAATGAAGCCGGGGTAAATTGCAGCCCCCTGTGCATCAATCACTTCGCGGGCATTATATTTTTGTTCAAGGGAATCGGCATTGCCTACTGCAAGTATCTTTCCTCCGCTTACCACAAATGCGCTTGCTGTTGTAAAATTGCTATCTACGGTGTATACAACCGCGTTTTTTACCAGCATATCGGCATTGTATTCCTTCTGTTTGCAGGCTGCTGCCAGTAATAGCAGCGCGGGCAATAGTCTCTTCATAAAGTGATTGTATGTTTATTGTAATTGTATTAAGCCACAAAAGTATATACAACTATCAAATCATAAAGTTATGCCATCAAATATTTAATTTAGCATCGAAATAGAAATTGAAGGGAATTTTTTTTAGATGTCAGACATTATTCAGCTTTTACCGGATGCCGTTGCCAACCAGATTGCCGCAGGCGAAGTAGTTCAGCGACCGGCTTCTGCGGTAAAGGAATTGGTTGAAAACGCTATAGATGCAGGTGCGGACAAGATCCAGCTTATTATTAAAGATGCCGGTAAATCATTGATACAGGTTATTGATAATGGCTGCGGCATGAGCCTTACCGATGCCCGCATGTGCTTTGAGCGCCATGCTACCTCCAAAATACGCAAGGCCGAAGATCTGTTTGCCATCCGCACCATGGGTTTCCGGGGCGAAGCAATGGCATCTATCGCCGCTATTGCCCAGGTGGAGTTGAAAACGCGCCGTCATGAAGATGAATTGGGCAGCTGCATCATAATTGAAGGATCGGAAGTAATAAGCCAGGAACCCTGTGCAGCAAATACCGGTACATCCATCTCTATAAAAAACCTATTTTATAACACCCCGGCCCGCCGCAACTTTTTAAAAAGTAACCCGGTGGAGATGCGCCATATTATTGACGAGTTTCAACGTGTGGCCTTGGCGCATCCACAGATATTTTTCACCCTTCACCATGACAGCCAGGAGGTTTATCACTTGCCGGGTACTACACTTAAACAACGTATTGTACACCTGTTTGGCAATAACTATAACCAGCGGCTTGTTCCGGTTGAAGAAGATACGACAATTATTAAACTGCGTGGCTTTGTGGGCAAACCCGAGTTTGCGCGTAAAACCCGCGGGGAGCAGTTCTTTTTTGTAAACAACCGCTTCATCCGTGACTCGTATCTTAACCACGCTGTAACAACTGCGTTTGAAGAATTGTTGCCGGATGATTGCTTCCCGTTTTATGTGCTGTTTATTGATATCGACCCTTCCAAGATCGATATCAACGTGCACCCTACTAAAACGGAGATCAAATACCAGGACGAGAAGGCTATTTATGCCATTATCCGTTCGGCGGTAAAACGATCGTTAGGGAGATATAACATTACCCCCAGCCTGGATTTTGATCAGGAAAACAGCATTGAACACCTGATCACTCCCAAACCATTTGAAGATATCATTGCTCCTACCATTTCCTTTAATCCGGACTTTAACCCCTTTGCCAATAAGGAAGAAAAGCCAAGGCAGGAGCATCCATTTTTAAGGGATAGCGGAGGGTATAAAAAAGACCCGATCCCGCAAAACTGGGATACCTTATATGAGATCAGCAAAAAGGAAACCCTTTT
>NZ_DASVOB010000383.1:0-17799 GCF_036383575.1 Mucilaginibacter sp. | reverse complement strand
TCTCCGTCCTTCCGTATGGCCTCGTTGATCGTTGTATAGTGAATGCTATCGGCAATCTGCCCACCCTCATTAAAAACCAGCTGTGGCTGCAGCTCATTGAAATACTTTCCTATGATGCCGAACTGTGGGGAGGTGCTGTCTGCATCATGTACACAACCAATAAAAACGATGCGTTTACCATTCTTGCCTGTTACATTAATTACGTAGGGCGTTTTAACAGTATCCATCATTTTACCAACTTTCACATAATCGCGCACAATATAGCTATGGGGTTTAATACGGCTACCCGGGGTAGAAATATTACAGGACAATATACTGATCCCGGCCAGCAAAAACTTCTTAGTTTTCATATCACAAACACCAAATAATTGCCGCAAATAAAGCTTATTGATGGTACCGGATGACACTCACATTGATGAACATGGCTTTCTTTTTGATAAAGACCAGTATTAATTTGACAAAAAATATTTCATTGCTGTAATAGTAGATAATCAGCCCGTTACACTTACCTTAGCCAGTCCCGACGGGGGGATATTTAATCATAGACAGAATGGCCTGATAAGCAGATGAAGATTTTTGTACAGCGTAAACCTACCTTGTTTACTGTAATCGTCCTGCTGTCAGGTGTCCTTTTCAGCAAAACCATCGCACAGACAATTGAGAGCAGCCAACCACTCTACCGGAATTTTACTAATATCAATTCCGGCCTTTCGTCCAATATTGTTTACAAGATGGTGACAGACGGGTATGGCTATATCTGGCTGGCAACTGAAAGGGGCCTTGTGCGTTATGATGGTGATACTTTCAGAAAATACACTGCTCCTGAAACTGACAATGAATTTATACAGGTTTATAAACCTAATGATAGCCTCTTATGGCTGTTTGGATATTCCGGCAATAGCAGGCTTTTCAATTTGAAGACACATACCTTTACAGCTGTGCTTGACGAGCCTAACACGCCATCTTTCAAAAGCCCCGTGATATTGGCCTGGCAAAAAAAAGACACGTTGTCCCTATACCGGATAAACAGCACTTTTTCGCAAACAGTTCTTTCCAGCCCGAAACGGCAATGGCCGATCGGTAAAACAGCCTTTATCAACAGTCTTTTGACCCGGTGGAAAATCCCCGACCACGTTAATGGTATCGCTACCGATACATTGTCGGCATTGTTTAATTACAAACCTTATGCCATACAGATTATAGGAGACGCCTTAATACTGGGCAATAAAATCTTCCGGCAAAAGGGAAATATGCCGGCTACATTGATATTTGATGGTGACAGTGAAAAAATCATCGGCAACATTAGTTCTTTCGTGAGGATTGGCAACGACTTATATCTCGGTTTTGTAGAGTCACAGGAATTATTACTGATACAAAATTTCTTTTCCCTGAAGAATAATGTACCACGATCATATTCAAAAATATTAACACAGGTTCCGGTTACAAGCCTTGTCAGCGATTACCAGGGTAACCTTTGGGTGGGGACGCTTGGAAAGGGCGTTTACCTGTTTACACCTGCGGATTTGGCAACCAGGCATCTTCAGGAAACTCTTCCCGACGACAATGGGCTCGATAACTATATTTCAGGGATTAGCGAACTTGATAATGGGGTTGTTGTGTTAGGGCATGACCGGGATAGGATCAGCATTTTGTTTAAAGGAAAAGTAGTTAAACTGAAAATTTCCAATCGGCAATCTATTAACGAAATCAGAGCGGTTTATAAAGCAGCAAACAATTGGTTCTTTTTTGGTAATCAAAATAGTTACGTAGGCAAAGGGATGTTGATGCCTGGTAAAATTTCGCCCCTGGCTATCAGTAGCCATACCCCGTTTAAAGATGGTGTAGCATATCATAACAGGTATTATTTTACCACCAAATCCGCCTGTTTTATAATCAACACTGACGGAAGCATCAGTACCGATCCCAAGTACAAGGGGATTAACACGCTGTCAGTCGCACCATTTAATGAAACGGTGTGTTTTTATGGCACAAGCGATGGTATATATCGAAACGATGTCAAGGAGCGCCTTTTTTCATCAATTCGCATCAACAAACTGAGGGTGCTAACAAATAACCTTATTGTATGTACACAGGAAGGAGCTTTTGCAGTACAGCTTAATGATAAGGGTGAACTTGGAAGCAGCACAAAAATATTGAAGCAGAACTGCTATGATATAAAAGCGGATGACCAGTATTGTTATTTAAAGACAGGCTCGGGTTTGGTTATATTTAGAATCAATGATTGGAAACTGATCAATGAAATTGATGCAGCGAGATATTCCTTTTCAATTAATGATTTTTCACTTGAAACTGATACGCTGGCTTTGGCTACCAATAATGGTGTTTATTATATGCCGAAGCGATTTGTTTGTGGTTTAAAAAGTACCGTTAGCCCGAAAATTTACCTGGCATGTTCCTTAACGGGGTTTGATGTGTCAAAAGCCACATCCGAAACCATTTATTCCAGGAAGCTTTCCATCACTCTATTAGCTGACGTTCTTGACTATACGAATGAAACCAGGAATATTAGTTATCAAATAAATTATAATGGGGATGCAGTTAGCAACTGGCAAACAATAAATGACCGTACAATCACACTCAATAACCAGAAACCAGGAAAATACCTTATAACAATTAAAGCAAAAGGAGAATACTCCGAATTGCAAAGCAGCACGTCATACACTATTATCATTCGCCCCTTATGGTACCAGCGGATTTGGGTAACTATTCTTTTTGGGTGCCTGGTTACTGTTGGGGTTGGTTTCTTTGTATTCGGATGGTACAAAGTCCAGTTGCAGAAAGCAGAGAAAAAGATGAATGATCATTTACGAATGAACGAACTTGAAAACAAGAACCTCTTTGCCCAGTTAAAACCACACTTTATTTTTAATGTACTCACTCCCCTGCAATCCTATTTCATCAATGGGGATGATATAGGAGGGCTTAAATATCTTGATAACTACGCTAAACTTATGCGTGGCTTTTTACAGGAGAGCAGAGAAAGTTATATCACAATTGAAAAGGAAATTGATTTTCTAAAACATTACCTGTTTATTCAGCAACAACGCTTCAGCAATGGATTTAGCTATTCTTTTGTGGTTGATACCCGTTTGGTGATCTCACAGTTATATATACCTACTTTGATATTACAACCTATTGTTGAAAATGCAGTTGAACATGGCGTTAAAAATGAAAACGGATTAAACGCCAACATGCGCATCAGGTTTGAACCCGATGATAATAAATTGCTGGTATCTGTTATGGATAACGGGAAGGGATTTAAAAATGGCGAACCTTTTCTTAAGCCCAATCATGCGCTGGAAATCATCAAAGAACGCCTTGAACTAATACGTTTAAAACATCAGGTGGGGATGTTGCATATTACCTCAAATGGCAATCAACCCGGTACTACTGTAACTATTGAACTGCCACTATTAACTACTCAACCGTAATATAATGATAATAAAGGCTTTTATTATTGATGATGAAGTGATGCCAAGAAACACCCTGGCCGGGCTGATAAAAAAATTCTGTCCCGATGTAGATATCGCGGGGATGGCTGAGAGCTATTCAAAAGCTGTTGCGGCGCTAAAGCAACAGCAGGTGGACATTATTTTCATGGACATCAACCTGGGTAGCCATACCGGTTTTGATATCCTGGATGAGCTTTTGTCTTACCGAGCAGCTGTTGTATTTGTAACAGCCTATGAGGAATTTGCGCTTAAAGCATTCAGGTATGCAGCAGTAAACTACCTTTTGAAGCCGGTAAACCATCTTGAGCTAATCGAAACCGTTGGTAGGGTGAGACAAGCGAGGATGGACAAGCGGCAGATAAACATACAAGGGGAAAACGCTTATGAAAGAAAGCAAATTGCAGTCCCCAATAAAAGCAAGATCGAACTCGTGTATATCAGCGATATTGTTTATGTATCTGCCGAAGGAAGTTATACTGTTCTGCATTTGCAGAACAAAGACAGTATTATGGTGTCAAAACATCTGAAACAATTGGAAGATATGCTTACCGCTTACAAGCAATTCGTTAGGGTTCACAGATCCTACATTGTAAACAAACGCTTCATTTCCGCATATAACAGAACAGACAATGGCTATTTGGAAATGCAACAAGGAGCTTCCATACCGGTTGGAAGTGTGTACAAGCAGGATATATTCAACCTGTTTGAGAATTAGTATGGAAACAAAAGTAATTAAAGCTAAAACTATATTGCGCAAAGAGATTATTGAGCAATAGTTAACGGCTTTGTTGACGTCGATATAAATAAATGAAAGGTGAATTATTTATTTTAGGGTTAAGATCTTTTTTAAGGTGTCTAAAAATGCATAAAGAATTTGATTGTTGCTCCAGCACTACTATGAATGCAAGTCGAAAATCTGGAAAAACATTTAAACCTGAGAAGTCCTGTAGAATACCGAATTATAAAATAGTAGTGTTCAATAAATCTATCATGGTAAATTTATTGAACACCTGTCCAAAGAAAAATTACAGCAATTATCCACTTATCTTCTTTGAATTTTCATCCCCATATTTCTGCAAAATCCGCTCTGCAGTTATCAGAAAGCCATAAATGTGTTCAATTAACCTCCCATTATCAGTACTTGAAAATGAAGCGATTAGGTAAAAGACACTAATCGCTTTTTTGTTGTCCGAAAATTTCTGGTGAAACATTTTTCTCAGCCCAATAAGGTAGGTTGCTATTACTTTTATAACTCCACCAGCATTTTTTTTGAATCCCTTTGATTTTGTTGATTTCAATTTTATAATTAATCATAACATGTAGTGATATTATAAACCTTTTAAAAGCTCCTGTAGCGTCACCTCTAACCCTGCTGCGATTTCTTCAGATAAAAGAATGATGGGTTAATGTTGCCAGTTTCAAGCCACTGTAATGATTGTTGATCTTTTCCGATGGAATGAGCCAGGTCTAATTGGGTCATAGCTTTCTCCTTACGTATTTCGCGTATTCGTAGCCCCAATTTCTTCAACTCTATTTCTTTGTCCATCGAAGTATAAAAGAATACGAAAAGGTTGGCAATTAATACCAGGTATCGGTTGTATTTTGGATTGATTTTTTTCCCCTTAACATTCAATCAACTTAATATGGTCTTAATTATGCAATGGCACCCTGTATGACTTCTCACACATATCTAAAGAACTCCTGCTCGGTGGCATCATCGTATTTAGATAAAAAGAATTGCAGGTAGTATTTATACAATTTAGCAAATTCTTGTTCGCTCTTTCTACAAAACAAGTTGAGAAAGTGCTTATCCCCACCTCTTTTATTCCAAAAAAATGGGTGGCCTATATCGTTGGTGTCTTTGTTGAAATCGAACAGTGCCCAGTGTTTGAAATATTGTTCTCTCATAGATTTAGCTTTAACCTAAAAAAAAACTTAGCTGTATATTACATTTAGATAACAGAACAATATTGCATCTTAAGTATAGGTTTTTATTGGTCTTAATATAAAATCACGGGACTATTATCGAACGTTTAGTGAAAAATTACAAATCTCTTATACCTAACACCAATGCAATTTAAGCCTGAGAAGCTTAGTGCTACAAAAAGTTATTTTAATACTAACTGGGCGAAATTGAAACCAACTTTAGAAGAAGTGAGTAACCTTAACTAACTACTGCACTTTTAAAGATCCTTTACTGGGTATTCTTCGAACCTCCCGTTTGGTGTTTTAGTACTGTTGGGGCTACCAAAGTAACGGAATCACCTTTCTAATTAAGAAAGGCATTTTTTGTTTTTAGTCAATAACTCAAGTTGCGTTTCCAGCGAATAAAGCATTTTTTTGGTTTGAATCCTATGGGGCTACTCCAGAAAGTAAAAAAGACTTTAGAGATAATCTAAAGTCTTTTTAGTTAAAACGTCAAAACCTACAATGCAGTTAAGTTGCCGTTTAAAAAACAGCCTTTAATTGAATTTAGGATTAAAATTACAAACAGACTGGAAAGTTTTTTATTTTTTATAGTAGTTTTTCGCTATGAAGTAAATATCTTAATGCCTAATTTTTACCCTATTCACAAATTGTGTTTTTAACTGTTCCTGCGCGTAAAGCCTCTCTCTTTTTATGCATCTTTTTATTTTTTTCTGCCTCCGCAAGGCGAATATTCGCGCAAGCCAGCCAAACCGTTGCTAATGGGCAAGGCACAGCAGCCATAACATTTCCGTCTGGATCATGTACTTACAATTGGGTTAACGATAATCCATCAATAGGCCTTGCTGCAAGTGGCACCGGCAATATTGCGTCATTTACAGCAGTAAATACAGGAAGTACCCCGGTAACAGCAACTATTACTGCTACTCCCGCCAATCCAGGCTTTGCTTATATCGCTAATGGCGGTTTTGGCGTTAATTCAGTTTCAGTGATTGATATTGCCGCAAAAATGGTTACTGCAACTATTCCTGTGGGTGCCAATCCATGGGGCGTTGCTGTAAACCACGCCGGTACATTAGTCTATGTAGGAAACCCAAGCGGTAATAAAAGCATATCAGTAATCAATACGGCAACGAACACAGTTTCGGCTACTATTCCTGTAAACGGTGAAGCCGGCAATATGTTGGTTAGTGCCGATGACAGCAAGTTGTATGTAGCCGATTATCCGTACATAACAGTTATCAATACGATTAACAACACTGTAATATCCGATTTTACATTAGGAAATTACATTACGCCAACCGGAATAGCCCTAAGTCCTGACGGAAGTAAATTATATGTAGCAAATGGTAGCAATAATGATATTTTAGTTGTTAATACAATCACTCATGCAATAATGGCAGATATTGCAATTGGTTATAATCCTTTTGGCATCGCATTAAGCCCTGATGGGAGCCGGTTATATGCACCATACGGTGTGCGAACCATATTTCCAGATATCAATAATAACGATATTTTAAAAGTTATTAACACCGCGGATAACACCGTATCTGCAAGTATTCCTGTAGGACAAGGGGCGATTATCGTTGCATTAAATAACGATGGTAGTCGTGCCTATGTGATCAATTCATTCTCCAACTCAGTATCCGTAATCAATACAGCCGTTAACCAGGTTATAGCAACGGTTCCGGTAGGCAACGGACCTATAGGCCTATCTGTGACGGGCGATGGCAGTGAGGTGCTTGTGGAAAATGGCCGCGATAATAATGTTAGCGTTATCAATACGGCAACCAATACGGTGACAGCAACTATTGCAACCGGCGAAGACCCCAATTCGTATGGAAATTTCATAACACAAGGGGCCGCCTGTGGTGGTGGCACCATCAGTTTTAAAATAACGGTTAATCCAACACCTGTCATCACCGCAAGTCCGGTAACCGGTGAAATAGCTGCTTGTGTGGGCACGGCATCGGCAAGCCCGGCTTTAGAACTATTTTCAGTGGCAGGAAATAACCTGACCGGCAATATCCAGGTAGCTGCACCTGCCAATTTTGAAATAGCGCTTACCTCAGCTGGTACTTACGGTAATAAGCTGACGCTTGTACCGGTGGGTGGGAAAGTTATTGGCACAACAATATATGTACGTTCGGCCGCTACTGCTAAAGGAAACATTTCCGGTAATGTAAATATCTCTTCACCTGGTACGAATAACCTTGATATACCAATATCGGGCTCTGTCAAAGATATACAGACCATAAATACGGTGTCCGATCAGACGGTGATGAATGGCCAGTTTACAAACGCTATCACTTTTACAGGAACTGCAAACACGGTTAATTGGACCAATGACATGCCCGCTGTAGGTCTGTCTGCGAAAGGTTCAGGCAACATCCCTGCTTTTAAAACGGTCAATTTTACGGCTACCCCTATTGTTGCCAATATAACCGCTACACCATCACCATCGGTATATGCCTATATCAATAATTCAGGAGATGGGACAGTTTCAGTGGTCAATACAGCAAATAATAAAATTGAAAATACAATAACCGTAGGCTCAACGCCAATTGGAGTCACATCAAGCCCCGACGGACGCCGTATCTACGTTGAAAACGAGGACTCCAATACGATTTCTGTTATCAGTACCAACAGTAACACCGTTATTGCAACTATCCCGGTTGGCCCCTATGCCAGGGGTGGTCTGGTTGTAAGCCCCGATGGTTCAACCCTATACCTTGCAACATTTGGTGGAAACAATGTTTTGGTGATCAATGCAATAACTAATACGGTTACAGCCAGCATACCTGTGGGCAAATTACCTGTCGGAATAGCGGTCAGCCCCGACGGCAGTAAAGTTTACACTGGGAATTTTGGCGATGGTAAAATTTCCGTTATCAATACTTCAACAAATACCGTTGCATCATCTATAACTATTGATCCCTTGAACAACAGCTTAGCCGTTATGGACATTTTAGTGAGTCCAGATGGGCGGCGCTTGTATGCTGTTACGCAAAGCCCGGACATGGTGTATTCGATTGAAGCTGCTACCGGCACGATTCTATCAAAAGTACCTATTGGCCTGGCTGGCGTTGCCATAGCCTTAAGTCCCGACGGCAATACACTGTATGCAATTAGTCAACATGCAAACACCGTAACCGTAATCAATACCATTGCCAATCAAATCCTCGCAACTATACCAATAAGTGGCGACCCGGCTGGCATAGCTGTTTCACCGGACGGAAGCCAGGCATTTGTAACCAGTCCTACCGGGATAGCTGTAATAAATACCATCTCAAATACAGTCACTTCTACTTTTCTAACAGGAAATAGCCCTCACTCTTTCGGCAATTTTATAGTCAAGAGCGCAAACTGCCTGGGATCTCCGGTACATTTTTCAATCAAAGTGGACCCATCCCCACCCCCTGTCATTAGTTTTACAGGCAATTTGCCTCCGCTCAATACGCAATATGGCACTCCTTCTCCCTCAACAAGTTTTTCCATATCAGCGGTAAACCTCAATGAAGGGGTGATGATCACCCCACCATCAGGCTTTGAAATAAGTATGGATAACCATGTGTTTGCTCCAAATGTTACCGTTGGCGCCGCGGGAACTATTACATCTATACCAGTGTTTATAAGAATAGCTGCCACCAGCCATGTTGGTACATACAGTGGAGATATTAAACTTAGTAGCATAAATGCTGCAAATGTAAAAATTGCCATGCCCGCCAGCAAAGTAAGTTCTGCTCCTCTTAAGATAACTGGAAACAGTGTAACCAAATCATACGGTTCCGTTATCACAGGCACTGCAGGTTCAGAGGCATTTACTTCGTTTGGCCTGCAAAACAATGAAACTATCGGCAGTATAACCATTGAATATGGGCAAGGGGCTACGGCTGCGGCAACTGTAGGTAATTATATTTCTTCAATAAGTGCCACGGCCGCTACTGGGGGGACATTCAATCCGGCCGATTATGCTATAAGTTATACTCCCGGAAATATTATTGTTACTGCAGTACCGCTTACCATAACCGCCGATAATAAGGTCAAGATTTATGGAACAATTAATCCGGTATTAACCGCTTCCTATAGTGGATTTGTAAATGGCGAAGGCCCTCAGCAATTGTCCATGCTTCCCACAATTAAGACGGCTGCAGCCCAAAACTCGGCGGCCGGTCAATACGAAATCACCGTGAGTGATGCCGTGGCTCCGAATTACGATATAACTTATATCTCAGGATTATTAACCATTCAGGCCAGCCATCCCGATATAGTGATACCCAATACCTTTACCCCTAATGGCGACGGTGCAAATGATAAGTGGAATATCAGTGCCTTAAGTAAATATCCAAAATGTTCGGTCTCTATTTTTACCCGTTATGGAATCTTGCTTTTTTATTCCATAGGCTATGGCCAGGCTTGGGACGGTACTTATCATAACAGCCCACTTCCGGTAGGCACCTATTATTATATTATAAAGGTAAACACTACAGGCAACATAAATACTTTATCCGGCCCCGTCACTATTATTCGATGAAAAGATAAATATTTTTAGTTATAAGTTACCAACTTGGATAAACCACAACAGCTTGCCCCAGGCTGCCAATTTAAATCGATCCCTTTATTCATTAATAATCAAGAAGCTATGAATGCAAACAAAATCGGCGAACAGGGGCAATCAAAATGGTTTATTCACTCATTATTTATGAAATCATCTATTATACAGGGCATTTAGCCTCACTGTTGTGCTCCACACAGGCCATCTCCCAACAGCGTACATGACGATATCGATTGGGTATTGTTTGACCTGGGGCCATCCGGCTATTGAACAAAGTAAGCCAGCACATATCGAGAATAATAAAATATTCTCGATATGTGCTGGCTTAGAATTTAGTATTACGAAAAGAGGTCGGTTTAGACCTAAAATAATTAGGTGTTCAAAAAAATAACATGGAGTATTTTTTGAACACCTTTTTTTAAAAAAAGCACTCAATCATTGCTCATTTTTCGTGGATTTTCCCTCTTCATATTACTGCAAAATCCGCTCTACAACCATCACGAAGCCATAAATACATTCAATTAATCTCCCGGTGTAGGCACTTGAAAATAAGGCAATTATGCAAAAGACACTAATCTCTTTTTTTTGCTAAAAATTTCCGGTCTAACATTGGTCTAACATGGATCAAGAAGAAAAATTGTGGGGGCATAAAAAAAGTATTTGTTTTTTGTGTAAATAATAACCAATCCGAATACGCTTGTCACCTGCATACCAAATCCATCCCCCCTACGCGTTCTCTATCGCGCTCAAAGCAGACATTAACAACTTTGAAAATGAAAGTTATAACCCATTAAAGGGCTCATTAGCCAAATAAACTTTAAAATCCTTGATCCTTCCGGTTTCCATATCCTGCCGTGGCAGCATTTTGATACCACTTATGGCTATTTTACGTCCCAAATCAATAACTATTTGATGAGGGTGTTTAGTGGCATTATCCTTCCATTGAGTATGCCAGATGCTGGTATACTGTAAATCAAACACGTTTTCTGATTTACCGTCCTCTCCTTTCAACTCTTCACTATCGGCGTACGCCACTTTCCACAAATTGCGGGGTAATTGCCCGCCATTTTCATCCAATAATTCAAGCTCGGCCAATGACGTAAACTGGTCGCCAATAAAGTTATTCATTGCTTCCAGGGCAACATAACGTCCGCTTTTTAAAGGGAACTTAAATGTTTGCCATTTAGCAGTATTTTCCATTACCCCGGTATATAATAAGCTGTTCAAATTATTTCCAAACTTCTGCCCCGGTTTACGATGATTACTGCTGACGGTCTCTATTGCAGTAAGGCTATCAAGAATGGGTTTATCCATACCTTGCAAGCGTGCAGCAACCGGACGGTGCATATCCAGTATGATTACTTCATTTTTCCCTTTATTTAACCATACACCGGGTACATACATAGTTTGAGTTGGCCCAATATTCCAATAACGGCCAAGGCAATGTCCATTTATCCAGGCCACTCCTTTTTTAAACCAACGCATATCCAGATAAAAATCACTGTTATTTTGTACATTAAAGTACCCTTTATAAAACGCAGGCTCGTTCAGCCTGGGTGCTGTACCAATAGCCTTGTATTTAAAAGTGGGATTGCCCTCACCTAATGGAATTGAATAATGTTTCCATCCCTTTAACATTATCTTTTTTGCGCCGGCTATACTATAAACCTCGCCCTGTAAACCTTTACGATCGTGCAGGTAATAACCATAATTAACGCGCCCCATGGCTTCAACAAAAACCCGCAGTTTGGTAGGTTTGGATAGCTCAGGAATTTCAATAACATGATCATTTTTCATCCGGTTTAATACACCGATGAGTTTGTTACCAATAAAAACTTCCGCGTAGTCATGCACTTCGGTAAAATCCAGTTTACATTTTCCACCGGCCGGCAAATTTGTTTCATAAACCATCATCCCATAGCCCTGGTTTAAGTCTTCCATATAAAGCGTGGTATCACTGAGCACCGGCTTAGACAATTGGCCCATTATAGGAGCAACCGCAGTAAGGTTAAATGGAGGGATTTTTTGTACAGGTATAGCAGCAGGTACATCTGTTAACACCTCACCGGGTTGGAGATACTTTTTTAACGTATTGCGCAGTTCTTCATACTTGGCTGTTGCTTTTCCATTTTCGCTTATTGGTGCGTCATAATCATAACTGGAAGTTTCGGGTGTGTATGGCTGAGAATTTGCTCCGGCCCATAAGCCGAACGATGTGCCACCGTGTATCATATATATGCTAAAGGAAGCTTTATGATCAAGCATCCAACCAACTTCTTTTATAAGATGATCATTTGAGCCAGTATGATGTGGCTGGCCCCAACTATCAAACCAGCCGGGATAGTATTCGCCGCACATTAACGGCCCTGCGGGCTGAACTTCCCGCAAGGCTTTAAAGGCTGCTTCAGGATTGTTACCAAAGTTAACTACGGCAAAAATATCCTTCTGTACATCATTTTTTAATTGAACAGTACCGTCGCATGTAAACAGAGGCACAACAAACCCTGCTTCTTTTAAATAATCGCGTATTTTTAAAATGTATTCTTTATCTGCGCCATAGCTGCCGTATTCATTTTCAACCTGTGTCATTAATATGGGGCCGCCGTTGGTTATTTGCAGCGGACTTAAAACGCGACCAACTTCTTTCAAATATTGCCGGCAACGCTCCATAAAATACGGATCCTGGGTACGTAACCGGATATCTTTCTTTTTTAACAGCCACCAGGGCAAGCCGCCAAATTCCCATTCGGCACAAGCATACGGTCCGGGGCGCAACAATACATATAAACCTTCCTCTTGAGCTATTTTACAAAACTCGGCTGCATCCGCTTGCCCTTCCCAGGTAAATTTCCCCGGTGATGTTTCATGAAAGTTCCAAAACAGGTAAGCACAAACGGTATTTAAGCCAACCGCTTTAGCCATTTTTAAACGGTGCCTCCAATAAGCTTTCGGGATCCGGGCAAAATGCATTTCCCCGCAGCGAATAACAAAAGGCTTCCCGTTTAAAATAAAAGATTCAGTACCAATTTTAAACGGCTCATTTATTTCCTGCTGACCAAAAGCAGGTTTGCAACTTAGCAGGTATACAAAAAGGAGCAGGCTGATAATACTATTTTTCATTAAAGGTCAATTTTGACTGTGTTACTAAGTAAGTTTCAAAAACAATTAAGTTTTTTTCAGGTGTAATGTTATCACGAATGGGTGGGTAAACTTTGCATCTCCCAAATGCAGATAGTATCCATTGCCGTACGTTTTCTCTATACGGAACTTTTGATGATCATCGGTTAAGAGCGTATTATCTGCAATTATTGTTTTTTCGGGAAGCGTTATTTTTAAGGCTCCCGAGAAAGGTATATTGAAAACAATCATGTATAACCTTTCATCACCCGGCTTTTGGGTAAAATAACCCCAATCTTGTTTTTCCAAGCCAGCATTATCACATCCGTATATGGCCTTTCCGTTAGCTTGCATCCATGCACCAACCTCCTTTGACAGATTTTGCTCGTAGGCACGGATAGTGCCATCTGGCTGCGGGCCGAAATTGAGTACAAAATTGCCGCCCATGGAGGTACAGGTTGCAAGCATCTCCTGTATTTCATATGAAGTTTTTGTGTGGCCCTCCCATATTTTGTGATATCCCCACTGGTTTTCGGGAACGGTCATGCAGGCTTCCCAATCAAAATCGAGCGACTTTACGCCAGATGGCAAACGACGTTCAAAACTGCCATCAAAATCACCAAAATGCCGTCCGTTGTAGTCATGATCTACATGGCCCCGGGCATCTGTACGGATGCGGTTGTTAAGGATTATACCCGGTTTTAATGCCCGGCAATACTGCTCCAGCTCATAGCCCATTTTATAGTTTTTTTTGTATGATGCCTCCCATTGCCCGTCGAACCAGAAACCTTTAATATTGGGATAATTGGTTATCAACTCTTTCAGTTGATTTTTAACATAAGCGAAATATCGTTCAAAGGCCTTTTGATCATCTTCAGATTGTATTACGGATCGATAATCGGGATGATGCCAATCCAAAATGGAATAATAGAAATAAACATCAATACCCTCTTTTTGATATGCTTTTACAAATGGCATCAACAAATCTTTTTTATAAGGCGTTGACGCAACAGAAAAATCCGTAAAGCTACTGGGCCATAAGCAAAACCCTTCATGATGCTTGGTAGTAATGATCACATATTTTACCCCCATATTTTTAGCCATATGTGCCCATTCGGCAGGGTTATATTTCTGAGGATTAAATTGATGGATAATTTCGGCATACTCAGCAGTTGAAATACCGGCATCTACTTTCAACCATTCGGCAGAAGTAGGGTAATTTTTGCCTTTCCATTGCCCGCCGGTAACAGCATACAAACCCCAATGAATAAATTGGCCGAAACGGTTTTCGCGCCATTTTCGCATTCCCGGATCCGGGCGCTTACTTAATATGGTTGCCCCCATTAATGAATCGGCAGGTGAAATTATTTGTGCAAATGAAAAGCCATTTACGGCTATACAAACAATGAGGGTAACAAAGATTCTCTTCATTTTTTTAATTATTTCAATATAGTGGCATGGAGGTTTCGTTATTTATTAAAGTATCCCGAGTTGGAGCCGGCATACCTTTTTTTTCTTTCTTATTTTCAGTGGATTTAGCAAGCAAGACATTAGCGAAAAAGCATCGATCAACCCCCTTCAGTTACAATTGTAACAAAATAATAATCCGAAAAAACAGCGAAAAATTACGCAATCGGTTGTGTGTGCCATAACAAACGTTTGCGTAATTTTTAAGACCAAAGGGCATGTAACCAGAAGCCATCTTTCCATTAAATTTTAGTTAGTTTCGGACATATTAACAGAAAAAACCGACACATTTTTATGCGAAAACTAACTTGCCTGCTTGTTTTACTATTGCCTTTAAAGCTTTTTGCCCAACAGTTTGATCCCGTAAAAGGATTGGTTAAAAGGCGCGCCCCCTGGTTAAGCGAACACGTTATTTTCAAGTCATTAAAAGATACCAATTCCGAGATAGTTGAACTGCAAACCATAAAAAACAAACTGGTTATCACAGCCTCTGGTGCTAATGCTGCCGCGGTTGGTGTTAACTGGTATTTGAAATACTATTGTCACCGTTCCATGTCGCACATGGGCGACAACCTGGCACCTGTATTCCCTATTCCCGTTGTCAGTAAAAAGACGACTGTACAGGCCGCGGCCAAGTATCGTTACGCATTAAATTATTGTACTTACAATTACACCATGAGTTTTTACAGTTGGCCGGACTGGGAACGGGAGCTGGATTGGATGGCCTTGAATGGTGTTAATACCATGCTTACTGTTGAAGGCATGGAAGCAGTGTGGCAAAACACGCTGAGGAAGATAGGCTACAGTGAAAAAGAAATTAACGATTTCATAGTTGGCCCGGCCTATACCGCCTGGTGGCTGATGGGTAATATCGAAGGCTGGGGAGGCCCTATGCCTCAAAGTCAAATCGATAACCGGAAGCTGATCCAACAAAAAATGATGAAACGGATGCATGAATTAGGCATAGAGCCGGTATTGCAGGGCTTTTATGGTATGGTGCCAAGCTCATTAAAAAGCAAGAGCAAAGCGCATATCATTGATCAGTTAACCTGGGGAGCCTTTAAAAGGCCCGATATACTTGACCCTACCGACCCTGAATTTGCCCGTATAGCAGGTATATATTACAGCGAAATGCAGGCATTATATGGTAAAAATATTCACTTTTTTGCAGGCGACCCTTTTCACGAGGGTGGTAAAACAGAAGGCGTCGACCTGAAGAAAGCAGGAGCTGCCATACAGGCATCCATGCAAAAATATTATCCGGGTTCAACATGGGTATTGCAGGGCTGGCAGGATAACCCCAAACAAGGCATGCTTGATGGTTTAGATAAATCAAAAGTATTGGTGCAGGAACTTTTTGGTGAGTTTACAAATAACTGGGAAAAACGTAAAGCTTATGATGGTACCCCATTTATATGGTGCAGTGTTAACAATTTTGGCGAACGCCCTGGTGTTTATGGCAAGCTACAACGCTTTGCCGATGAAATAGACAGAGCCCGAAAAAGCACTTACAGCAATTATCTTAAAGGTGTAGGCATAATGCCCGAAGGCATTAATAACAATCCTCCGGATTATGATTTGATGCTTGAATTAGGCTGGCGCAAAGACCATGTAGATACCCGTAACTGGATCAATGATTATGCAAAATATCGCTACGGTAAAAGTAATGACCATGCCAATAATGCCTGGCAAGGATTTTTACAAACAATTTATCAAAGCCTTCCGGGCTACCAGGAAGGTGCAGGCGAATCTATCTTTTGTGCCAGGCCGGCACTCAAAGTTAAGTCAATCTCCAGCTGGGGTACCCTTACCCGTAATTATGATACCGTAAAGTTTGAAAATGCTGTAAGAGAATTTGCCAAAGCCTCCCCTTCGCTCATTAATTCTGCAACTTATAAAATAGACCTTATCAATATGGTTAGGCAGGTACTGGCCAATAAAGGGACCCTTGTTTTTAATGATCTGGTGGCAGCATATAATAACAAAGACCTGCAGGCCTTCAACAAGGCAAGCGGAAAGTTTTTGAACATGATCAAATTAACAGATAATCTTTTGAATACTGATAGTTACTTCAAACTCAACACTTATCTAACACAATCAATAGATAACGGCAATACTACAGAGGAAAAGGCAAATAATTTAAAAAACATGTTAATGCAGATCACCTATTGGGGCGAAAACGTACGCACCGAGGATAACCTGCATGAGTATGCCTATAAAGAATGGGCAGGCCTTATGGATGGATATTATCTGCGCCGCTGGGAGATCTATTTTGATTACCTGCGCGGTAACCTGCAGGGCAAAAGCCTTCAGGAGCCCGATTATTTTTCATGGGAACGTAAATGGGTAGATGATAATCAAAAGCTACATCCTGAAAAACCGCAAAGGCCCCTACAGGAAGTGGTTGATGAAATTTTATCGCTATAAAAACGGGGTTATCCCCAAAACATCCCTTTTATTTAAAACTAACGGACCTCTATCTATCCGATGAAAAAACACGCTTTAGCTATTTTATTGATCTTTATTGCATTTTCTCCATTATATGCCCAAAAGAAAATAGGAACAGAAACGCCCGAACAAAAGGCCAAACGCATGGCCTGGTGGACAAACGACCGTTTTGGTATGTTTATTCATTGGGGGCTTTATTCGCAGGCTGCGAGGCATGAATGGGTAAAACGGTGGGAGCGCATGACAGATGCGCAATATCAACCTTACTTTGACGAGTTTAATCCCGATTTGTTTAACCCTAAAGAATGGGCAAAGAAGGCTAAAGCGGCCGGAATGAAATATGCCGTGCTTACTACCAAACATCACGAAGGGTTTTGTTTGTTTGATTCAAAATACACCGACTATAAGGCCACAAATACCGCTGCAAAAAGAGACCTTGTAAGAGAATTTGTAGATGCTTTTAGGGCCGAGGGCATAAAAATAGGATTCTATTATTCATTGCTGGACTGGCATCATCCGGATTTTACAGTTGATGTTTTACACCCTTTGCAACCCGCGAGCGAGAAGGACGAAGATTACGATAAGCTCAATAAAGGCCGTGATATGGCCAGGTACCGTACCTACATGCATAACCAGATCAAAGAACTGCTTACCAATTATGGCAAAATTGACATGCTCTGGCTCGATTTTTCATACCCTGATAATGGTAAACACGGCAAAGGGGCCAAAGACTGGGGATCTGTTGAACTGGTTAAAGAGATAAGAAAGCTACAACCCAATATTATCATTGATAACCGCCTTGATTTAAACGAA
>NZ_DASVOB010000382.1:0-5419 GCF_036383575.1 Mucilaginibacter sp. | reverse complement strand
ATCCGGGAGTAGCGCCCGTAGCCATTCAGCAAGGGCAAAACCTTGGCGAAAACGTTTACCGCATGTTTGAACGTAAGCCGCTGGTGCCCTTCAAATACAGGGATAAAGGCTCACTGGCAACCATTGGGCGTAATAAAGCTGTGGCCGATTTGGGGAAAATTCATTTCCAGGGATTTTTTGCCTGGCTGGTATGGGGATTTGTGCACATCATGTCCTTAGCGGGTTTTACCAATAAAGGGATTATATTTTTCAGCTGGGCTATAAACTATTTTACCAAAAACAGCGATAACCGCCTCATTGTACGCTATTTTGATACCGAAACCAGGATGACCGACCCCGAATCGAGATAAAAGCAAACAATAGGCCTTTTAAATCCTTACTTGTAAGTATTTATGGATCTGTTTGTTGTAATTGCTTCATTGGTCATTGTCAGCGCGGTTTTCTCGTACCTTAACGCGCGTTTTATTAAGCTGCCGGGTACTATTGGCATCGTTTTGCTGGCAACTATTGCTTCTATAACTATACTCATCGTAGATAAAGTTGATTCATCAATAGCCGATTACCTGGGCACATTGGCCAAAAATATCAACTTTTCCAAAGCGGTATTGAATATCCTGCTTGGCTTCCTGCTTTTTTCGAGTTCGTTCAATTTGGATGGCCGGAAACTGAAGAGAGAAATGCGACCAGTATTTGTACTGAGCACATTGGGTGTTATTATTTCGACGGCGGTGTTTGGCTTCCTGTTATTTTACGTCGCCCCGGTTTTTCATATCCATATGCCGCTGATCTATTGCCTGTTGTTTGGCGCGTTGATCTCGCCAACAGATCCGGTGGCGGTATCGGCTATCATCCGCAATTCAAAACTACCGGCCAATCTCGAAACCATTATTTCGGGCGAATCCCTTTTTAATGACGGGATAGGACTGATCCTGTTTTTGATCATCCTGGAAATTGCCCGGGTAGGTGAGGAAAAGATTGAATTGGCGAAGGTGGTTGTACTCATCGTAAAGGAAATAATAGGGGGGATGTTAGCCGGGGCTGTTTTGGGTTATGTAACTCACCGTTTGATGCGCTCCGTTAAAGATTTTCAAACCATTGTACTGATCTCGCTGGCATTGGTAATGGGCTTGTCGGTATTGGCCGTATTGCTCGGTTTTTCACTGCCGTTATCAGTTGTGATAGCCGGACTGTTTGCCGGAGGCCAATCTATTAACCAGGATAATAAAGAAAAATCGCATGAGGCACTGGAAAAGTTCTGGAAGCTGGTTGACGAGATCCTGAATACTATTTTATTTGTGATGATAGGCCTTCAGCTGGTTAACCTGCCTTTTGTAAATAATTACTGGGTTACGGGAAGTATCTCTATAGTTACTGTTTTAATAGCCCGGTGGTTAAGTATAATGCTGCCACTTACCTTTTTACGGCGTACACTTAAGGTAAACTATAGTAATATCAATATCATGACCTGGGCTGGCCTGCGCGGGGGGATCTCTATAGCTTTGGCCTTATCACTGCCCAATACCCCATACCTGCACCTGATCCTTTCGGGGAGTTATTTTATTGTGATATTTTCGGTAATTGTACAGGGGCTAACACTAAACAGAATGATCAATAGTGTTTCAAAAAAAGTAGAAGAATAAAAACATTCTGCCGCGGGTTTAGCGATAGCGTAACCCGTGGTTAGCCATGGTTGAAGTTTTCAACTTCATTAGTTAAGTTGGAACCTTAACTAATGTTTCCACGGGTTACGCTGCGCTAAACCCGCGGTAGTTAATCATTTGAGGCGAGACATGTATTTGCCAATTTCAGCCTCAACCGTATCTCCGCTCTTACCCAAGGCTTCAATTATGTTTTCCCGTTCCACTTCAGTGCGGTTTTGACTAAGTTTCTGTTTGCCCTGTAGATCATCAACAATGATCTCAAATGCCACAATACCTTTCATCATCCGTTGCTTATACTCATCGGGGAGGTTATTCCATAGCGTTAGGTAATCAGCCTCATAATTGCTGATCATCTGTGCTAACAGATTGGCAGTTTGTTGGCCTTCGGATAATATCGTGGCTTTACCGTAAGCATGCACAGCAATGTAGTTCCAGGTAGGCACATTAGTCTCTTTTTCGTAATGCTTAGGGGAGATATAAGCGTGAGGCTCAGTGAAGATCACCAATATTTCTTTTCCAATAATTTCAGTAGCCTGCGGATTTGCCTTAGCAAAATGTGATGACAATACAATTTTATCATCGCGCTTACTTACCAAAAAGGGGATGTGGGTAGCAAAAGGAACATTATTAGTAGCGGTAACGATAGTTGCAAAACTATAGCGCTGCATAAAGCTAATTGCTTCCTGTTCATCGCTTAACTGAAAATGTTTAGGTGTGTACATCGGAAGGATTTAGTTAGTGCCTGTTTTAAAGTATGCCTTGAAATGATGGGGAAATTCCTCTTCGTAAAATGGATAGGGGATCCCTTCAACTGTAATTAAATACTCGTCATCGTCCATTCCTGATATGGTAGCAGCCAATCCTTTGATCTCGCGGCCACTTGCATCAAAAACATGCAAGTCAGGAATTTCATTGGTGGCGATGAGTTTAAGTTCGCTATCTTCCTGGAAGCTGATACCATTATTTACACAATAGTCTCTGAAAAAAGAATAATCAAAGGTATCAGCGATAAACGATATCTTACCGAGTACAACACCCATTGGCGGATCTGCATTTTCAAATCCGGTTGTGCCAATTTTGATATTACCGAGTAAGATATCGTACACTTTGTCCATATTTGGAAGTTAAGGAACAAGGTTGAAAACTACAAACTCTCCAGCATCTGTTTCAGTACTGCCTGGGCAGCCCAAACGCGGTTTCCTGCTTCATGCACTACAATGGAGTTCGGGCCATCTAATATTTCATCAGAGAGCTCCAGGTTACGGCGTACAGGCAGGCAATGCATTACTTTGGCATTGTTGGTTTGCTCCAATTTTTTATTGGTCAGCATCCACTCTTCGTGTTTACCCAATATGTTACCGTATGGCTCATAAGCCGACCAGTTTTTTACGTAGATAAAATCCGCACCGGCCAAAGCTTCATCCTGGTTGTAGGTGATATTTGCACCCTGTGTAAAATCGGTACAAAGCTCATAGCCTTTAGGCTGCACAATGGTAAAGTCAACATCGGCCTTGCACATCCACTCCGAAAATGAGTTTGGAACTGCCTGCGGCAATGGTTTTATATGCGGAGCCCAGGTTAATACCACTTTAGGGCGTGCCGTTGTTTTCAACTCTTCAATGGTAATTAAATCGGCCAAGCTTTGCAGCGGGTGACGGGTAGCTGATTCCAGGCTAACCACGGGCACTTTGCAAAACTCAACGAATTTGTTGAAAATCATTTCGCTATAGTCCTCTTCACGGTTGCGCAAACCAGGAAATGAGCGCACCCCAATGATATCGGCATATTGACCCATAACACCTGCAGCTTCGCGGATGTGCTCAACTGTAGTTCCATCCATGATCACGCCATCGCGCAGTTCAAGCGCCCAGCCCTCTTTATCAATATTAAGCACCATGACATTCATGCCCAGGTTAAGGGCTGCTTTTTGGGTGCTCATACGGGTACGCAGACTTGGATTTAAAAACACCAATGCAAGCGTTTTATTTTTACCAAGCTGCTGATGGGCAAAAGGATCCTGCTTAAGCGCCAATGCCTCTTTTACAAGCGCATTAACATCGGCAACATCATTAACAGAAGAGAATAGTTTCATTGATTTGGATATTATAGCGAGTTATTGATTCAATACGTTTACAAAAGCTTCCAGGAACCTGTCGGCATGGGCCTTAGTTAAATTAAGTGCCGGTAGCAACCTGATCACATTAGGTTTAGCTTCGCCGGTAAATATGTGATGCTTGTTTAGCAGCTCTTTACGTGCGTGGGCCAGTTCTTCAGGCAGTTCAATACCGATCATTAAACCACGACCACGAACCTCTTTAACCTGCTCCAGCTTTTTCAATTCTTTGATCAGGTAACCACCAATTTCGGAGGCGTTTTGCATCAGGTTGTCTTGCTCCATAGTTTCAAGTACGGCCAAACCTGCGGCACAAGCCAAATGATTACCACCGAAAGTAGTACCCAGCATGCCGTAAGCAGGCTGTATTTTTGGGGAAATAATGATGCCGCCAACCGGGAAACCATTGCCCATACCTTTAGCCATGCTGTAGATATCTGCGTCGATACCAGCAAAATCGTGTGAAAAGAACTTACCTGTACGGCCATAACCGCACTGTACCGAGTCGGCAATGAAAACAGCATTGTATTGGTCGCACAATGAACGGATCTTTTGCAGGAAGCTTTCAGAAGCAACCTGAATCCCGCCAACACCCTGAATGCCTTCGATAATTACTGAAGAGATCTCGTTGTTTTTGAATGCCTCTTCCAACGCTGCTTCATCTGCCCATGGCAAAAAGATCACGTTATCAGTTTCGTTGATAGGGGCAACGATTTTTGGGTTATCAGTAACGGCAACTGCTAATGAAGTACGACCATGGAATGATTTGCTGAAAGCAATTACTTTCTTTTTCCCATTATAAAAAGAAGCCAGTTTTAAGGCGTTCTCATTAGCCTCGGCACCTGAATTACACAGGAATAACTGGTAATCTTCCTTACCCGAAACTTTGCCAAGCTTTTGAGCCAGTTCTTTTTGGATAGGGATCTCGATGGAGTTAGAATAAAAGCCCAGTTTATGTAGCTGGTCTTCTAATCTTTTTACGTAATGTGGATGAGTATGACCAATAGAGATCACGGCGTGACCGCCATACATATCAAGGTATTCGGTATCCTGATTATCATATACTAAACTCCCTTGTCCCCTTACTATATTAATTGGATTTATAGGATAAACATCGAACAGATTCATATTGTTGAAGCCTTAAAGGCAATTAAAATTAATATTAAACAATTACTCCCCCTTTAGGGGGCAGGGGGGCTAAAAAGCTATTCCCTTAAGTCGTAAGCCTGCGCGCTCGTCAAGGCCGAACAATAGGTTCATGTTCTGTACTGCCTGGCCGGATGCGCCTTTAAGTAAGTTATCCATTATGCTGATAATGAATATTTTGTTATCGTGTTTTTTAACCTGGATAAAGCATTTGTTGGTGTTCACAATCTGCTTTAGATCAATATTCCGGTTGGTTACATGCGTAAACGGATGTCCATCGTAATAGCTTTGGTAAAGTGCTAAAGCTTCTTCTTCTGTCAAATCGCTTTCAGTATAGATTGAAGCGATAATGCCGCGCGTAAAGTCGCCACGATATGGGATAAAGTTTATAGCCTTGTCAAAGTTACCTTGTAGTTGCCTTAACGACTGACCGATCTCATTTAAATGCTGATGACTAAATGCTTTATAAACCGAAAGGTTATCATTACGCCAGGTAAAG
>NZ_DASVOB010000381.1:0-3840 GCF_036383575.1 Mucilaginibacter sp. | reverse complement strand
CGCGGGTACCGCTAATATTGAGGTTGGTGGTAAAAAGGTGAGTATTGTGCAAAGCAATAACTACCCATGGAACGGTGCACTGTCATTCGCTGTAACTCCCGAAGCGCCTACCAATTTTGCTATGCGCATCCGGATCCCGGGTTGGGCAAGGGCGGAGGCAATCCCTTCTGATCTGTATGCTTTCCAGACTAAATCGGCAGCAAAGATCAGTCTTAAACTAAACGGTAAGGCTTTGGCTTATAAAGTTGAAAACGGCTACGCTGTAATTAACAGGCAATGGAAAAAAGGAGATAACCTTCAGTTAGATCTGCCCATGGAGGTTAAAAAGGTTGTTGCCAACCAGGCACTGGTTGATGATAAAGGTAAAACCGCCTTGCAACGCGGCCCTATTATGTATTGTGCCGAATGGAAAGATAATGGCGGCACGGTGAGCAATTTAGCCATACCGGCAAACGCAACATTTAAACCCGTTGTCGAAGCGAATCTGTTAAATGGTGTAACTGTTTTAAAAGGGCAGATCCTAAGTCAAACCAAAGGCGAAGCCGCTAAAAAGGTAGAGCTTACGGCCATTCCATATTATTCATGGGCTAACCGTGGCAAAGGCGAAATGACCGTTTGGTTTCCCGAGGTAAATGCCGCTGCTAAATAATTATATGAGGCCTCAGCAGATCTCCCGCAAAAAGTTAAGATGGTTCAGGGTAATAGCTATCAGTATCCCTGTGCTTATTTTATTGTTTGCCGAAGTATTGCTGAGGCTTTTCAATTACGGGCATGATACAAGCCTCTTTATCAAATACCCTGACGCCCCTAATTATTGGGTGATCAATAAATACGCATCCGAAAAGTATTTTACCGATATCACAAACGCTACCAAAGGAAGTATTGAGCCATTTAAGGTTGAAAAAGCAAGAAATACCTTCAGGATCTTTGTCCTTGGCGAATCGACAACAGCGGGTTACCCGTACCTGCATAACGGCTCCTTCCATCGCTGGCTGCAGTACAGGCTAATGCATACTTATTCCGATGTTAATTTCGAGGTGATCAATGTATCGCTAACGGCAGTAAACTCCTATACGGTACTTGATTTTGGTAAACAAGTGGTAAACTATCAGCCCGATGCGGTACTGGTTTATACCGGCCATAATGAATATTACGGCGCTTTGGGCATTGGTTCAACCAGCCATATTGCCAATAATCGATTTTTGGTGCAAACGGCACTTGCACTTAAAGAGCTGCGGTCGGTGCAGTTGGTTAATAACGTAATTTCCAGTCTAAAACCGGCATCATCCAATCTTGATCAGCGTGAAAACCTGATGAAACGGATGGCGCAACAGCAGGCTATACCTTATCAGTCGGAAGCATATAAAGCAGGGATAACGCAGTTCAGGAACAACATGACAGAATTGTGCCGGTTTATGCAGGATAAAAAGGTGCCTGTGTTTTTAAGCACGCTGGTGAGTAATGAAAAAGACCTGAAACCGTTTATCAGTGATCTTTCGGATACTTCGGCAAACCTGCAATACGCACAGGCAAATGATTCGCATCAATCCGGCAAGTATCTGCAGGCCAAGCAGGAGTATATCAAAGCTAAAGAACTGGATCTTTTACGCTTTCGGGCACCGGAAGCTTTGAATGGGATCATAACAGAGTTGGCTAAGCAATACAGCAATGTACATCTGGTGAACGCCCGTACTGTTTTTGAACAACATTCGCCAAACGGTATCCTTGGTAAAGAAACCCTGCTCGAGCATGTTCATCCTAATTTATTCGGCTATGCTTTGCTTTCGGAAGCTTTTTATCAATCCATAAAAAGCGCCGGATTAATCAAAGCACATGCAGGCCGGGAAATGAGTTTAACGGAGTTATTGAGCAGGATGCCCGTTACCAAAGTTGACTCGTTGTATGGGGCCTATACCATCATGATGCTGGAGACGGGTTGGCCATTCAATAAACCTATCCCCACGGGTTTTAAACGAGGGGATGATATAACCGCGCAACTGGCCGGGGCATTATCTGTAAACCGGATCAGCTGGCTTGATGCTATGGATCAGTTGTTTAAATACAGTATGAAAGCCGGCGATAAAAAAACAGCTTTGAAAGCTGTTGAAGCCGTTATGCTCGAAAAGCCTCAGAATACAACTTATCCTATTTATGCAGGCAGGTTAAGCTTTGAACTGGGTGACAGTGCCGATGCGGCTTTTTACTTTAAAAAAGCTTATGAGCTTGATCCATCTTTCGCCAACACGCAGAATATGTACCTGGTGTTTTTAAAAAACGATGAACCTGCAAAAGCGACACCTTACATTGATTCGGCCATACAGCAACATCCTTCAGATATTGAGTTGGTAAATTTAAAAACTATTGTAGCGGAGATCATTCGCCTTAAAACCATAGCCGGGAAAAAAGCCAATATGCAAATAGCAGCCGATTATCATGCCATAGGTGCCGACGAGGCCGCCATAAAATATAAACAGCAATGACGGGCAGGAGAATAAACCAAAAGTTTGGCCTTATTGTAGGCGGCGCATGTTTGTTGATAACAGTGTGGCGACAATTTGCTCATCATCACCTGATGATCTGGTTGCCTGCAATTGGTGCTTTGCTCATATTGTGTGCTGTGATTGTCCCTCAAATCTTAAACCCGCTACGGTTGCTTTGGGACAGGATAGGCCATGTTTTAGGGATTGTTAATACCTCCATCATTTTGTTTTTGCTTTACTTCCTCATCATCACACCGATAGGCTTGATTATGCGGTTGTTTGGTAAAAATAATCTTGATTTAAAATTTAACTCCGGCATACCCACTTACTGGAAGCCGGTAAAGAGAGCAGAACAAAGTTCAATGAAACAACAATTTTAGCAGCACAGCAATGGAAGTCATAGCAGAGTTTTTTATGTTCCTGAAATCGAGAAAACGGTTTTGGCTATGGCCATTGTTCGTCCTGCTGTTTTTATTAAGCCTGCTACTGGTTTTAGCGCAGGGCTCGGCATTGGCACCGTTTATTTACTCCTTGTTTTAGGTCAATGTATATCCTTGGGATTTCAGCTTATTTTCATGATAGTGCGGCCTGTTTGCTCAGTAATGATCACATTGTAGCAGCAGCACAGGAAGAACGCTTCACTCGCAAAAAGAACGATGAGAGCTTCCCGCTGAATGCTATAAAATACTGTTTGCTTGAAGCTGGAATCTCGTTAAATGAGGTAGAGCATATTGTTTTTTACGAAAAGCCATTCCTGAAATTTGAGCGTCTTTTAGAAACCTACCTGGCATTTGCACCTTCGGGTTTTATTTCATTTATGAAAGCCATTCCGCTTTGGCTTAAGGATAAACTGTTTTTGAAGAAAAACATCATTAAACAGCTCAAAACTATTGATGATAGCTGGGATGCAAAAAAGGCAAGCTTACTGTTTACAACGCACCATCAGTCGCATGCTGCTTCGGCTTTTTATCCGTCGCCATTTGATAAAGCCGTTATCCTTACTGCCGATGGCGTAGGGGAATGGACAACCACTTCTGTAGCAATTGGTACAGGCAATAAAATAGAGCAGGTTAAAGAGATCAGTTTTCCTCATTCTATTGGTTTGCTGTATTCGGCATTTACTTGTTACCTCGGCTTTAAGGTTAATTGCGATGAATATAAGGTAATGGGCCTGGCACCTTATGGCAAGCCGGTTTACGTCGATCTGATATTTAAACACCTTGTAGATTTAAAAGAAGATGGCTCATTCAGGCTGAACCTGCGGTATTTCAACTATTGCACAGGCCTTACCATGACGTCATCCCGGTTTGATAAGTTGTTCGGGCAGCCTGTGCGAAAGTCTGCTGAAGCGCTTACGCAA
>NZ_DASVOB010000380.1:0-8993 GCF_036383575.1 Mucilaginibacter sp. | reverse complement strand
TTTGGTTTACTTGCCAGGTATTTTTTGTAGTATTTGATGGCTGTAGCTTTGTTCTTCAGTTCTGTGTCGTAGAGCGTAGCAAGGGCATAATAGGTGATCGGATCGGGTTTGTAAAGTAAACTTTTCTGGTAGGCTTCAACTGCACTCTTCAGCTGGTGCAGACGGTCGTACGAGTCACCTTTTTCGCTGTAGTACGAACTTACCCCAGTAGATATGGCTTCTTCAATGGCTTTGTCTAAATAGGTAATAGCTTTTGTATTGTTATGTAAAGCTTTGTAGCTCATGGCAGTGTAGTAATATGAAGCTTCGGTGCCGGTATTGCCATCTTCTAACGTTTTGAAGATTTTGATGCAATCAGGATAGTTGGCGGTCATGTAATAGGAGGTGGCGAGCATAGATACAATACTGCCGGCCTGTTCGCCTGCATCCATTAGTTTTTTGGTGATAGCAATGGTTACCGGGTATCTTTTTAAGGCATAGGATGCCTGTGCTTTACCTTTCAGGAGCAGTAAATTAGCGGTATCGGCAACAAGAGCTTTGTCAATCACATTTTCGGCATTGCCATATAGTTTAAGGTTGATGTAAAATGACGACAGGTCATACGCCACATCAGGATTAAGCGGATTGAGTTTATTGGCTTTTTGCAGGTACACGATGCTTCCCCCTATATCGCCTATATTTTGTGATAGGTCTGCCAGTTGTTTATATACATCAAAGTTGGTAGTGTCCTTCAGCAGGATCTTTTTTACATAGGCCAACGCTTTTTTATTATTACCCCGCCTTTTAATGATCTCACTCATGTTATAGAGGTTAGTAAGACTGGTTGTATCGGTAGCATAAATGCGCTGGTAATAATTTTCGGCATCAGGCAGGCGTGAGGCCATTTTTGATGTATAGGCCAGTTTAGCCAATGCCTTAAGATCCGTAACGGGCTCTGGATATGTCTTTTTGAGATAATCGGCTGCATCTGCAAAACGCTGGTTTTGATAATAATCAAGCAGGAGTGAATCATTTGCGCTTTGCTGTGCATGTAATTGCAATACTGATAAGGTAAGGAGCAGGCTTATAAATAAGTTTTTCATAACTAAACATTTAGTTAAACTAAGTTATTAGTTATGGGTGGCAATTCCAAATCTGAAACAATTTTTTATTAAGGTGGTTAGATTTATAATTAATCATTAAAACCACCTATTATGGATAAGCTAAAGAAGTTTGGACTGATGGAAAAAATTGTCCATGAATTGGAAGACCTTAAAAATAGTCAACAAGCTATCATTACCAAATTGACCAAGATAGAAGTTGATAATATTGACCTTGGCGATAAACGCCTGGAAAGGGATCTGCCCGATATGCACCAGCGTGTATCAGAAAACCTGGACACGATAGCGGCCATCCTTGAAGACTTTGCCAATCAAACCGCAAGCTATAGTGACAGCAACAATATAGCTGCCCTGAAAGAGCAGGAAGCTTTAGGGAAATAAGACAAAACAGAAAAATCCCCGGGGAACCGGGGATTTTTCTGTTACCGAATCGACATTCAAATCAAAGATTTTCTCTTCTTTTTTGGAATAGTTTTTCAACGTCTTCATGTTTAACAAAGTCTCCGCCCGCTATTTCATCATCGGCAAGTTCTATTTGCTTATCATAGTCTATTTCTTCTTCCTGATATTCCATACTACCAATATAACAAATAAAGCTATGATAAGCCCTTACTATAACTCCAGTTATTCCTTCTTCTTAGCCCTTTCTGTATTCCGGTTATACCTCTTTATCGCCTGGAGATAATTTTTCCATTGGATGCTTTCAATAGCATCAGGATCATCACCAACCATTGCCCTCAGATTTTCCTCGTTGTATTGAACAATTGCCCCGTTATTAAGCTGAATGGCAACTATGGATTTAGGGTTGAACATTTTCCCTTCGGGCTCACTTAAAAGAGAGTAGGCATTGATATGACCACTTATAAACTTGAACATCCAGCAGCTATCTTTAGCAATACCTGTATAATAGTTTGGTGCCGAAACAATTTGAGCTTGCTTTTTAGTTGACAGAGCTGCTATATTCCGGGCTATTTCAATTGTTTGTTCGGGGTAGATTACCTGTTCCCTGTTTGTATCTGCCTTGGATAATGACTGATCAACAAATAGCAGGTAACTTTTATGGGCATATGTATCTACATAAATTCTGGACTTGACTTCCTTTTTTGTTCCGTTAAGCATGGTCACCAGAAACGTGTATTCAGGATTATTGGTGCTTTTATTGTTATTGCTCCAGAACGACCACATGGCAAAGGGTGTTTGATTTCCCATTTGCAGATCCATGTTTTGCCTGTTAACCGTACTGTTAACAGCGGGCAATCCACTCTGAGCATATGAAATACTTGCTAATGTAATCAGGAAAAGGGCAGGAATGTATTTATGTACAAGTTTCATGGATAAAGCTTAGTCCCGCTAAATCTATGAAACTTGTTTAATCTCAATGTTAAATATTTACTGGTACTGAATATAAATAGGAGCAGGCTTCAGGCTCAATACCTCTTTAGGGGTAAGCATTCTGTGCGGCTCATTCTTGATATCGTTTTTATAGAACAATTTAAAGCCGGTAAATTGAACAGGCTCTTCAGAAATAAAGTATTTGTAAGTGCCTTTTTTAAGTTCCGGGCCGCCCCAGCCATCCATATCCATTACAACCTGTACTTCTGGCCTTAGTTTTATATCTTTATAGTTGGTCACCATACGTTTGGTAAAGCGGTGTACCACAAATATTTTGGGTGGCAGGTCATTCTTTTTTACCAATTTGGCCAGATAGCCGGTTACATAGTTGATATCATCGGCATCAAAAGTGCCGATCCGCTTGCCGGGTACACTGCCTTCCTTCATAGAAAATTCCGGGTCGATACCTAAATGAACGTTTGGCATCTTCATATATTTCTCCAATAAAGGCAACTCGGTTTGTACCGTACTGAAGCCAACCTGTATATCTAAAAATACAATAGCATTGATGCTTTTGGCCCAGCTTAATACAGTATCTATCTGTTTAAAGGGCATCCGCAAGTTATGCAGACCGTTGCGCCCGGCATCGGCCTGGGCGGTTACACAGATATAATGCAAGGCCGGTACCACGCTGGTAGCTGTATCTGCCTTTTCCCAGTTTTTAACCTCTTCTTTTAATTTATTAAGCATGGTTTTACGTGGATATTGGCCAAGCACGCCCATGTTTTTTGAATAAAGGTTCCCGTAAAAAGCTACAATGCGGTTATAGGGCAAAATAGCACCGGGCAGGGGATACTCTTTGGTTTTTACCGGCCAGCGTCCGCTTTTATCGCCATTGGCGATTTTCTTCATCAACGAATCGTACTTTAAAGTATCCAGCATTGACGACTTTGCAGAAGTATCGCGAAAGTGTTTGCGGGTTGCAGCACAGGCCGTATTAGTAACGGCAATAAAAATAAACAGGGCGAAAGCAGATATTGTCCTTTTCAAATTTTAAGATTTTTGTGTTGATAAGCAATATCTGTGCCTATTCTATACTCTTGCCCCGCATGGCTGTGCTTATAGCCTGATCCATCAACCGTTCGGCAAAGGGACGGGTAAACTCGTTAACCTCATCAATGCTTTTCAATATCAGGTCTTTATCGCCGCTGGTTAGCGCGTCTTTTAATTTCTGAAGCAGTTTGGTTGTGTCGGCTATTTCTGTAATAGAAACATAGTCGGCATTTTTTTGCAGGAAGCGTTCAACAGTATAAACCATTTGCTCGCCTTCGGTACGTGCCTCAATAAGCATCCGCTGGCTAACGTCGTCTTTGGCGTGTGTAATGCTGTCCATCAGCATTTGCTCCACCTGTTCGTCCGTAATGCCGTAGGTTGGTTTTACCTCAACCTCCTGTTTTACGCCCGAACGAAGCTCAATAGCCTGTATGGTAAGGATGCCATCGGCATTAAGCAAAAAGTTGATGTCCACTTTAGGGAAACCCGCCGGCATAGAAGGGATACCTTTCAAATCAAACTCGGCCAGTTTACGATTTTCTTTGATGAGGTCGCGCTCTCCCTGGTAAACAGCAATTTTCATGTTTACCTGTCCATCTATCGATGTAGTGTATTGCCTGCCGCCTTTAGTTGGCACTTTAGAGTTGCGGGGGATGATCACATCCATTAAACCACCCATAGTTTCAATACCTAAGGATAGGGGGGTAACATCAAGCAGTAAAATATCTTTACGGTTACCGGCCAAAATATCAGCCTGTATGGCAGCGCCTAATGCAACCACCTCATCAGGGTTTACATCATCATGCACCGGGCGACCAAAAAATTCGGCAACCATACGTTTCACCAAAGATGTACGGGTTGATCCGCCAACCATAACCACCTCATCAATCTGGTCGATGGTTAGTTTAGCATCTTTAAGCGCGTTTTGGCAGCTGGTAATGGTTTGCTGTACTTTGGGTAATATTAGTTCTTCAAAAGTAGTGCGGTCAAGCGTACACCAGATATCGCCTATTTTATCGTTAACCAAGCTTTGGTGAGCAAAGGCTTTCTTGGCTTCTTCGGCTTTTAAGCGCAGTTGTTGAGCCAGTTCGGTATTGGCAAGTACTTCTGCTCTGTTAAGCTGGTTTTTCTCGATCCAGTAATCAACAATAATGCGGTCAAAATCGTCGCCGCCTAAAAAGGTATCGCCATTGGTTGACAGCACTTCAAAAATGCCGTTTTGGATCTGCAGTATAGATACATCAAAAGTACCGCCGCCAAGGTCATAAACTGCTATGGTTTTTGTTTCTTCGGGGTTGAGGCCTATACCATACGCCAAACTTGCGGCTGTAGGTTCGTTCACTATGCGTAAAACATCGAGCCCTGCAAGTTTACCTGCATCGCGGGTGGCCTGGCGCTGCGAATCATTAAAGTAGGCAGGTACAGTGATCACAGCACGGTTAACAGGGGTTTTAAGGGCATGTTCGGCGCGGGCCTTAAGCTCTTTCAAGATCTGGGCCGATAACTCAATAGGGGTGTAGAATTTATCGCCTACTTTGATCTTAACCAGGCTTTCGGTATCGTCGTCAATTACTTTATAGCTAAAAAAGTCTTTATAGTTTTCAATATCGTGGTAACTGCGGCCCAGCAAACGCTTAACCGAAAATATGGTGTTTTGCGGATCAGTTATCAGAAATTCCTTTGCCTCATTACCAACCAGTACATCACCGGTATTGCCAAAATGCACTACAGAGGGCACTAATACACCTTTGCCTGCATCATTAATTACCTGCGGGTTTTTATCAGGATTGATAAATGCTACCAGCGAATTGGTGGTGCCAAGATCGATACCTACAATGATCTCTTCTTTTTGTAATGAGCCTGTTGCCAGGTTGATAGAAACTTTAGCCATTATATTAATTTAACAAAGGGCAAATGTACTTAGTTTTAAGCGATGCATTGTCGTTTTTAATTCAGTTTTGTTACAAATAAGCGCCAGGTTATTTCATTTAGCTGACAAACAAATGCGGCTTAATTCATCTTTTTATAAAAAATAACAACATATGGAAAAGCGTGAATTAGGCAAATCCGAACTATATACAGCACCACTGGTTTTTGGCGGTAACGTTTTTGGTTGGACTGTTAAAGGCAATGATACCGCTGTTTTACTGGACGCGTTTTTAGATGCCGGTTTTAACACAATTGATACCGCCGATGTATACACCCGCTGGGTTGAAGGCAATAAAGGGGGAGAATCGGAAACGGAGATAGGCAATTGGTTAAAGCAAAGCGGCAAGCGCGATCAGGTCATTATTGCTACAAAAGTGGGTTCGGAATTGGATTCGGAAAGAAAGGGTTTGAAAAAGGATTATATTATCAAAGCTGCCGAAGACTCGTTGAAAAGGCTGCAGACTGACTATATCGACCTGTATCAGAGCCATTACGATGACCCTTCAACGCTGGTTGAAGAAACCCTGCGCGCTTATGACCAGTTAGTGCAGGAGGGTAAAGTCCGTGCTATAGGCACATCCAATATGTCGGTTGAGCGTTTGCACGAATCTTTAAAGGTGAGCGTTGAAAAGGGGCTCATCGCATACCAAACCCTCCAACCGGAATATAACCTTTTTGACAGGGAGAAATATGAAACCACCTATGAGCCTTTTTTGAAGGAGAAAAATATTGGTGTGATTAACTATTTTTCATTAGCCAGTGGTTTTTTAAGCGGGAAATACCGTTCGGAAAGTGACCTGCAGGGGCGCAGTCGGGCCCGTTCGGTTAAAAAGTATCTTAATGAACGCGGCTTTAAAATATTGAAAGCGCTTGATGAGGCCGCTGCTCAGTACAACGTAAGCCAGTCGGCAATTGCTTTGGCCTGGTTAATTGCACGGCCAAGTGTAACGGCGCCTATTGTAAGTGCCACCAATCTTGATCAGCTTAAAGAGTTTGTCACAGCTGCCAATTTGAAGCTGAGCGATGAAACTATCGAAGCGCTGAATACCGCCAGCGCTTATTAAATATTCATTAATAATTTTAACAGCACACTTTTCAACCGAAGGGTGTGCTGTTTGTTTTTAGCTGCCTGGTTATACTAAAAGTGGCTTTTGCATTGCTTAATAATTACACCGTTTTTTTAATTTAATTATTAAACAACAAAGCCCTTCTTTTTGCTTTTTTTAAACACTAAAGTTTTAAACATTTCCTAAAAAATACTTTATTTACTAAACAGAACTCTCTGTTTTTGAGTATAACGGGTTCTCTCTAATTAATTTTTTATTTTAAATGGAAAAGCTGAAGCGGGTTATTGGCTACGGCAAGCCTGATTTGTCGCTGGAGAACAAACTGTTTAATGCGCTTACGTTATTCATTTGTGTCAGCAGCATTTTTTCGCTGATCTGTAATTTGTTTTTAGGCTTAAGTTACAAATTGGAGCTTGTCCAGCTTTTTGTGATCCTGATGTCGGGCTGGGCTTTTTACCGGAGCCGGTTTGTCAGATATAAGGAGGATGTCGCTGTAATTTATATCTGCTTTGGCCTGGCAGCAATTGTTCCGGGTTGGTTTTACAATGGCGGCATAGGCGGATCAACAACCCTTTCGGGAGTTTTCTTTATTGTATTGATCACCCTGCTTGTAAAGAAGAGATACCATTATATTTTTATAGGCGCTTTAATAGCCATATTCTTAGGATGTTACTATGTTGAAAAGCATTTCCCCGAGTTAGTACAACCCTATAGCAGCCCTGCAGCAAAAGAATCTGATCTGATCACATCCGCAGTAACAAACATTTTAATTGTTGGGCTGCTGGTGGGTTTTATAAAAAAGAGCCATGAAACCGATAAGCGCGACCTGATCCGTAAAAGTGAAGAGTTACAGGCCTCGCAAATTGAACTTTCGGCCTCGCGCGACCAGGCCGAGGCGGCCACATTTGCCAAGTCGAACTTTTTGGCCAACATGAGCCATGAGACCCGTACGCCGCTTAACGGTATTATAGGTACTGCCCAGTTGCTTTCCCGCACCAGTTTACTGCCCGAGCAGCAGGAACTGCTTCAAACTTTACAATCGAGCAGTAATTTGCTCATCAATATCATCAGCGATATCCTGGATATCTCAAAGATCGAAGCGGATAAGCTGATCCTTCACCCGGTGTCAACACATTTGCGTAACTGCATAAAAACAGTAATTGAAATCACCGAGCCGGCAATCACCACGCTGCATAAGCCATTAAAGCTAACTTACCAGGTTGATGATAGTGTAGCTAACTATGTTATAGCAGATCAGGGCCGGCTTCAGCAGATCCTGGTGAACTTAATAGGGAACGCCATTAAATTTACAGACGAAGGTTCGGTAACCTTACGGGTCACGGCATCCGAGATCAGAAATAATATCCAGGAAATAACTTTCAGCGTGAAAGACGATGGAATTGGGATAAGTGAAGAAGCTTTAGCGCAATTATTTAAACCATTTACGCAGGTAAACACCACCGCTTTACGTAAATATGGCGGTACGGGGCTGGGTTTATCCATCTGCAAAAAGCTTGTTGAAATGATGCAGGGTAGGATCTGGGTTGAGAGTAAGGAAGCTGAGGGTTCATTGTTCAGCTTTACCTTGCCCTTACAGGTAACTTATAGCGCCGCTGAGTTGGAGATGCAACCCGGCGAAAAGGAAGCGTTTCAATACCGGCCTTTACGCATTCTACTGGCCGAGGATAATAAAATGAACCAGTTGATAGCCAGTAAAATATTCAAAAAGGTTGGCTATAGTATTGATATTGCCGAAAACGGGCTGGCTGCTGTAAATATGGTTGAGCAGTGTAACTACGATCTGATATTCATGGATATTCAAATGCCCGAAATGGATGGTTTACAGGCTACCCGTCATATATTAAAAAAACACGGGGAAGGGGCACCGCCCATTATTGCCATGACAGCCAATGTGCTCAGCGAAAATGAACGAGAATGCGCCCAGGCCGGTATGAAGGATTTTGTAAGCAAACCCTTTACTTTTGAGCGCCTGGAAGATATCATCCAGAAATGGACGTGATATGTCAGTAAAAAGTACTAATCGTTGATTAGTACCATACAAAATAAAAATAGTACCATTAAGGACAAAGCTATAGTGTGTAGTTTTGTGTCATGTTACAAAGCATTCCAACAATTGATATTTGCACACTGGCTGATGATATAAAGCAGGATGATATTCTCATCAGCAGGTTTGCTACTTATTTGGATGCCCATAAAAACCTTTTCTTCCCGCACCGTCATTCTTTTTATCACCTGGTATTGTTTACCGATGGTGGCGGTTCACATACCATTGACTTTGAGAGCTTCGGCGTAGAACCCGGGCAAATTTACTTCATGGTTCCGGGGCAAGTGCATTCGTGGGAATTTGAGGGCTTTGTTGATGGGTACATTATCAACTTTTCAAGTTCTTTTATTCAGTCGTTTTTATTGAGGTCGGGGTATTTTGACAACTTTAATTTTTTAAATTGTAATCCGAAAGATGAAGTGATTGATTTGCCTGCCGATCAGCTAC
>NZ_DASVOB010000379.1:0-8686 GCF_036383575.1 Mucilaginibacter sp. | reverse complement strand
AAATTGCCATGAGCAAAACAAAGCTTCCACAGGAGGCTAAACATTTGGCATGGTTAAATTTAGATAACGACGAGGGACAGGAATATTGGATCGCCATGAACCTGGCCGGCGATTACGCCAGCGCCAATCACCATGAGATCCACAACAAGATTGCACGTGCGCTTAACCTTAAACCGATAATGATGATCGAGAACCACCACAACTTTGCCTGGAAAGAGCAGCTTGCCGATGGTACCGAAGTAATGGTTCACCGAAAAGGCGCCACACCTGCCGGTGAAGGCGTATTAGGTATTATTCCGGGGAGTATGAGTACGCCGGGCTTTGTAGTCCGCGGTAAAGGAGATGCAGCTTCCATTAATTCGGCATCACACGGTGCAGGGCGTTTAATGAGCCGAAGTGCCGCCTTTAAAACTGTCGATCCGGCAGCGGTTGCCGCCAACCTGATAGCTAAACGTATCACCTTGATGGGAAGTGACCTTGATGAGGCACCGATGGTTTATAAGGATATCCATGCTGTGATGGCAGCTCAGCATGATTTGGTTGATGTATTAGCCAGCTTTCAGCCGAGGATAGTAAGGATGGCTGATGCTAAGGAAAAGCCGGAGGATTAAGCCCCCCGGCCCCCTAAAGGGGGAGTTTGTATGCTTTAGCGCTGCCGCAAGCGTCCTCGCTTGTGGCCCGCGTTTAGGTTATTTGCTTGAAAAGCAAATCTTGCTCACTTAGCATGTAGGCCACAAGCGAGGACTCTTGCAGTAGCCAGGGGCATTAGGGGTTATTATATATTTCATTGTTTTGTTCAAACACGTTCTTTCATTTTAACCTCCTGCTATTCTTTATCACGCGGATGTAATCACATCTGCATCGTATTCATTTCTGATGAGCCTATCATTTTTTCAACCAACATTCATCTAACCACTGTTCATGCGTGATAAGGCCACTCGAAACAAAAGTGGCCAATGAGTCTTAAAAACCGTTGTTATTGGTATCTAACACTCAAAGTAATTGGTGTATTCAGCACTTTGGACACAATACAATTCACTTTAGCACCCTCTGCAATTTCGTGAAAAGCCTCGGCAGATACACCGTTGATCAATGATGCTTTTAAACTCAAATGAATGCCGGTGATCCTAAAATCAGTCATATCCATACCAAGAACGGCTTCGGTGTTCAAGTCGTTGGCTATAAAGCCTAAACGCTGAAGTGTTGCACTTACCGACATGGTAAAACAGCCCGCATGAGCCGCTGCTATCAATTCTTCGGGATTAGTCCCAGTACCTGCGAAGCGTGTTTTAAATGAATAGGGTGTTTGGTTAAGGACTGTGCTTTGCGATGATATTTCTCCTTTACCATATTTTAGGTTACCATTCCATTGAGCTTTTGCCGTACGTTTCATGCCGTTGTTTTTTTATTTGGTTAAAAATTATAAAACAAAGTAAGGCAGGAAAATTCTGATGATTATGTGACCTACATCACATTTAATGCATGGTGATATTTATGTGTGCAGGTTACAGGTAATAAATCAATGGGCTTAAAGCGTTAAGAAACGATCATCTGACTTTTCGGAATAGAATGAACAACGATTCCATATTTTACAAAATGGACAAAAAGGGTAGATGCAGGAATCCGCTATCCGTAGTCTCCGCCTACGGATCAATATGCATGTAGACTGTGTCTACATAATCCCTATCTTTACCCTACCATGCAAGCCAAACCTTTCCTCAAAGAGATCCAGCTGAAACGGGAGATGGTGCCATCCTTTGATACCTATCCATTTCAGATCCCGGCTATCAGGAGTTTAAACTCATTAAAATTTCATCCCGATGTTACTTTTATAATCGGCGAAAACGGTTCGGGGAAATCAACACTGATAGAGGCTATTGCTTTACAGATGGGTTTTAGTACCGAGGGCGGCTCAAAAAATGCACAATTTCAAACACACGATAATTCGTCGCAGCTTTTCAACTATTTAACCGGCATCAAAAGCTTCAAAAAGCCAACCGATTATTTCTTTCTACGCGCCGAAAGTTATTACAACCTGGCTACCTATATGGAAGATGTTTATGAAAATGATAAAGGTACATTTGAAAGACAATATGGTGTAAGGTCACTTCATGAATGCTCGCATGGCGAATCATTCATGGCTACCCTAACCAACAGGCTTACCGGCAACGGGTTGTATATATTTGATGAGCCCGAGGCCGCATTATCGCCAAACCGGCAAATGGCAGCACTCTCGCTCATCAATACATTGGTGAATGAAAATTCGCAATTTATAATTGCTACCCACTCCCCCATTTTGTTAGCCTACCCGGGCGCTACCATTTACCAGTTGGATGATTCGGGCATTAAACAGGTGCGCTACGAAGAAACGGAACACTACATGGTTACCAAACATTTCCTAAACAATTATACCGAAATGACGCGGATCCTTTTTGGCGAATAATTGTTCATTACAGGGAACAGTAACTATGAATCTTAAGCTCCAATAGTACCGGTCTTCACTTCACCGGCCCGTTTGTAATTGGCAAAGATCACACCGTCTGGTGTAACGGTGCTTTCTGTTAATTTAAATGCTGCGGGAGTGGTTTCATCGCTAAACAGTTTTTTTCCTTTACCAAGCAGCACCGGATAAGTTTTGAGCCAGAGTTCGTCTACCAGGTCGTGTTTCAGCAGCAGCTGAACAAGTTCGCCACTACCCCAAACTTTGATGTCACTGCCTTCTGAGTTTTTGAGTTTTTCAATATCCGCCACGCTTGTAATAAATTCTGTGTTATTCCAGTCAGATTCTTTAATGGTGTTGGAAAGCACATACTTTTTAACATCGTTGATACCCGGCCAATAATCTGCATGTTGGGGCCAGTATGAAGCAAAAATATCGTAGGTTTTTCTGCCCAGCAGAATGTCTGTAGCTTCCATCTGTTTTTGCATGATCTTGCCTGAAACTTCGTCTCCGTAAGGTGCAGACCAACCGCCATATTTGAAACCGCCTGCTGTATCTTCCTCCGGGCCACCTGGTGCCTGCATTACGCCATCTAATGTTATAAATGTTAAAACAATGATCTTTCTCATACAATTTTATCTCCTGTTATAGTTTAGTTTAAAATCTGTTTTTGTATGATACAAATCTCATCAATAAGACAATAAGGTTTGCGGTGCAGATGCGACAAATGATAGGGTGAATGCGACTGGCATATTAATATCTGAAGTCTGAAGTTTTGTCCTCCTTCACGTAAGACTTATAAAGGAGGCCGAAGAGAGACTCGAACTCTCAAGAGGCAATTATCAATTTGAAAGGATTGTTCAGGAGAATGCCAGGTGTGTCCAGAACGAGATTCGAACTCGCACATCCCTAAACCCGATCTACCGGGAAACGGATCCAAGAAATCCGCGACGTTTAAAAGTAGTAAATTCCCTTCATCTGCAAAATACCTAAGCAATGATTTTATAATTTCTTTACCCCGGTTATATAAGCTGTTAGCTATATTGCACACACCGTATGAAAAAAAACTATATCGATCTGCTTGAAAACATCTACGCCCTGGCACAAACCGGGATCAGGTATACCAAAAGTCCTTTCGACATGGAGCGTTACCAAAAGCTGCTTGATATAGCCACCCAGGAATACAGCGAATTTACCGGCCTGCAGACTGAAGTTTTAAAAGAACGGTTTAATAAAGACCTGGGATACGCGACGCCAAAAGTAGGCGTTAACGGCATTTTGTTTGATGAGCATGGCCGCTTATTAGTTGAGCACCGTAGTGATGATTTTTTATGGGGATTGCCCGGCGGCTGGGTTGATGTTGGCGAAGACCCGGAAACGGCCATGAAACGCGAGTTTTGGGAAGAAGCCAGGCTGGTTGTCGAACCCGTTGAGATCATCAAGTTTTTCGCCGTTTCGGCCGGGCAGTTTGAACAGCCCCATAGCTCGGTAGTGGTGCTGTACCTATGTAAATACATCAGCGGGAATATCGAAACATCTATAGAAAGCCTCGAAATTAAATTTGTTGATCCGGCTGAAATAACCAATTGGCATAAAAATCATGGTATATATGCAGAAGCCGGTGTAGCACATTTTCTTAATGGGCATAAGCAGGCATAATGATAATCGCTATGCTGAATGACTAAAACGAACAACAAATCCCAAACCTAACACACTTATCTTTAGGCAGATGAAATCTGCCTGCAAGTATTTTATTGTCATATTACTCATGACCGCTTTTACCGCCTGCAAAAAGGACAAGCCGGTTAAAGTGCCAGATCCACCCGTTACGCCCAAAGTATTTAGTCTTACGCAGCTTTACCAAACTGGTCTTGAAAGCTGGTACAAGAGCGATACAATATTTTATACCTACGATGCGCAAAAGCGGTTAACTCATATCAGTCATATTGCCTACCAGTTTCCCGCAAAAACAAATGTAGATTTCACCTATGATGGCAATCGCATAACGTCCAAAGTATTTGACGACGGGCAAAATTACCAGTATACCGAAAACTACCATTATAATGCCCAGGGACGGGTAACATACATTGATCATATCAATAAATATGCGTTCCTGCCCATCGGCACCAAAGTACCCAATACAGAGATTGAGCATACCGATACTTTTAGTTACGATGCCCAGGGCAGGATTGTACTGATGGACAGGCATTATCCCAATATTGGTTTACCTCCTCAAAATATCCATTACAACACAACATATGAGTATGACGCGCAGGGTCTGCTGGCAAAATCGGTTATCTACACCAATCAGGATACATTAAATAACATATACGTAACGTTCACAAAATTTACAGATAAGCTTGAATTTAATGCCCAAGCGCTTAATTATTTCTTCGATTTTAACATGCACCCTTTGGTACTGGCGCAACTGGGTAGGTTACCCTTATCCATGCGGTTATATTATAGCAGTGATAAACTTGATCACGCGGGCTGGGAGTATGAATTCGATATGACCGAAACCAGGATCAGCCATATCCACTTAACAACCAAGCCTACCCCTGCCCATCCTTTTATTTTTGATTACAACCTGAGTTATCACTAAACCGTTCAAAAGGCAAAAACATGAAATTTATCATGCCTTTGCCCCGGCTTTATGCCCCTTCAATCCAATATCAATAACTCAGCTCGCCTGCTCAGCCTCTTTTCTATCCAAAAACATTTCACATTTACTTCACATAATACGTAAAAATTTGACTATCAACAAAATATAAGCGTATATTTATGTACCTGCACTTGTAACAATTAACTGAACTCAAATCGTTTTTAAACATTAAAGCCATGAGCGCATCAACTAAAGCATTCGACAAAAACACCTCTATGGGTTTTAGGGACAAAAACACATCAATGGGATTTGCTGATAATGAAACAAGCCTTGAGCCGGAAATCGAAGCCGCAGACGGATTTGTAGCTTCGCCCGAGCCGGACGATGCAACCGAAGAACCTTCAATGGATAGTTAGAGAACAGATTTAATAAGCCAGTGCCATTACCCTGTACATCATAACCCCTTCGGGAAATTGGGGGTTTTGTTTTATTAAAAAAATTTATGCTAAACCACATACTAAAGGGGATGGTTTGCGTATGCCTTTTAACAGGCGTCGCCAAAAATACCTATGCTCAAAAAAATACAATAAACCAGTTAAGATCGCAGGCAGCTCAACATAAAAATGATACTGCAGGTGTTGAACCTTTAAGGCAATTAAGTTTACAATTACAGGCAACCCGGCCTGATAGCGCCCTCATCTACGCTCAGCAGGGGCTTGAGCTGGCCCGTAAATTCTCGTTCAAAAAAGGCGAGGCCGCTTGTATGAACAGGCTGGGTGTGGTTTTATGGAAAAACGGCAAGTATGACCAGGCCCTTTCCTTTTTACTCAACTCACTAAAAATACGCGAGGAAATTAACGACCGCCTGGGCATCTTAAAAAGCCTGAGCGATATAGGCATTGTTTACTCTGATCAAATGGACAATGTAAAAGCCCTGTCCTACCATTTTAAAGCCAAAGCTGTTGCCTTAGAACTGCATGAAACAGCGCGCCTGGGCATTATCCTGGCCAATATTGGCAACTGTTACATTAAACTTAACAAGGTTGATTCGGCTTTAAAGTATGAGATGCAGGCTTATACCATAAAGCAAAACCTAAAAGATACGGCCACCATGCCAAACACACTATCCATTTTGGGCGATATAAACTATAAAATGGGGCACACCGCCTTGGCGCTTGATTATTACCGTGTAAGTGTGAATTATGCTATCAAAATAAACGATCAAAACAGCCTCACCGACAGTTATAACAGCATAGCACAACTCTATAAACAAACAGGCATGGCCGATTCAAGCATCTATTATGCAACGCTGGCCCTAAATGCCGCCAAAACCGCCATATATCCTGAAGGGATCTTCCACGCCAGCAACCTTCTTACCGATATATACCGCGGTAAAAACGAACACCTTGAACTGCTTTATTTAAAAACGGCCATAGCCGCAAAAGACAGCATGTTCAATGCCGAAAAAATTAAACAGATCCAGACCCTCAGCTTTAACGAAGCCGCCCGGCAGGAGGAAATTGCCGAAGAAAAGCACCGTGAAGAAGAAGCCCGGATAGTTAACCTGCAAATGGTAGGTATTGCTGTGTTTATACCAACATTTTTCCTGGTGGTATTACTGCTGAGCAAAAGCCGCACTCACCGCAAAGTAATTGAGTTTATGAGCGTGTTATGCCTGCTGCTTGCCTTTGAGTTTCTTACCCTGCTTATCCATCCAGTGGTACAACGCCTCAGCAATCATTTGCCCGTCCTCGAACTGGTAATCCTGGTGTGCCTGGCCTCCGTACTGGTACCTTTTCATCACAAGCTTACCCATTTCATGCACGAACGGCTGGTACACGGCCATCAGCATCAACACCCGTCAGCTGCCGCACCGGTAACTCTATCAGAGAAAAAGGCAAAATCGCCTACCACAAAACGTAAGCCTGCACAAGGTTAGAGTAGTTTTGTTAGCTATCACCGATAATAAAGATGTAGCTACGTCAGGGAAAAAACTTTGCGCCTTCGCGATTTTGCGTGACAACATTCGCTAAACATGCAATAACACAGCCCCCTCCCCGGTTAAAATCACGGTTAAAAATTGGGTTAACGATTTTTTGTGGGTTAAAACGTTAGATAGCAGTCTTTTTTTAGCCTATAATTGCCTCGCCGGCATACAATTAACCAATAATTAAAAAGAAAACCTTATTTCGCTACCGACCAAAGCTAAGCCTATTTACTAACCAACATCCATAATTATGAAAAAACCGATCTCTTTTTTGATCATCAGCATGTTTATTACCATGGTAAGCTGCAGCAAGGGTAAGGACGCTACACCGGTTACGTCAAAGCCCACTACGGATACCACTACTCCAACTGATAACAGTACCGGCTTTAGCAGCGCCGATGCTGACCTTGCTTATACAGCCTTCAACAACGCCTTTTACGATTCGAATAATAAATTATACTTCAGCACTACAAAAAAAGATGGTGTGGCCGCCATCTGGACGCAAGCCGTTTACTGGGATATGGCCATGAATGTTTACGAACGTACCAAAGCCCCGGCACAACTCACCCGCATTGGCGATATATACCAGGGCAATTACAATCACTACGATGGTTATAACTGGAACAATACCGCTGTTTGGTTTATTTATGATGATATGATGTGGTGGGTTATTGCACTGGCACGCGCCAATCAACTTACCGGCAACGCTACTTATCTTGATAAGGCAAAAGCAGGGTTCGACAGGGTTTGGAACGGCTCGTACGACCCAATAGATGGCGGTATGTTCTGGGATTTTCAGCATAGCGGTAAAAACTCATGCATTAACTTCCCAACGGTTATAGCAGCTATGAAACTGTACAGCATTACCAAAGACGCCTCTTATCTTGACAAAGCAAAATCTATCTATTCATGGTCGAAAACTAATTTAGTTGATGCTTCGGGTAAAGTGAACGATAATAAAATAGGCAACAATCCTCCGGGCGGCCAGGATTATACCTATAACTCAGGCACGGCTATTGGCGCTGCTATGGCGCTATACAAACAAACCAACGATGTAGCTTATCTTAACGATGCTAAACTATATGCCGATTATGTAAAAAATAGCCTGTGCACCAACGGCATCCTGCCAGCCGAGGGCGATTTTAATGAGCAGGGGGTATTAAAAGCTATTTTTGCCCAGTATATAGTACAACTGATCAATGATGGTGGCCAAAGCCAATACCTGAGCTGGATCCAAACCAACGTTAACACCGGCTGGAAAAACCGCGATGGCCGTAATCTAACTTATCGTAACTATACAGTGAGCACTCCAACCGGTGATATCCAATCATACGAAGCAAGCAGCATCGTAACCTTTATGCAGCTGATACCACCTACAAAGTAAATTACTGATAGTTAATTTCACGCAAAGGCGCGAAGCCGCAAAGATATTTCTTAGCGGTTTCGCGCCTTTCGTTATTGATTAAATGGCATTTACAGCGTCCACAATTGCGGTGTATCCCTAAAATGATTGATCTCCTCAATCACATCCGTTACTTCATCTGGCGATAATTCATCTTCGCCATCAGCAAAATAACTAAATACTTTGCCGGGCTGCTCAAAAGTGATGTAGCCCAGGTAATCGGGGTTATCTTTTTTACTCAGCCGTAAAAGCTTG
>NZ_DASVOB010000378.1:0-12538 GCF_036383575.1 Mucilaginibacter sp. | reverse complement strand
TCGCTCGTCTGCAAAAAGAAGCGCAAAAACTCGGCCTTACACTCCAAAATGCAGCTTGATTATGAATGCTTTACATGCACGTCATTATAAGCGTAGCAATCGCACGGAAGCAAATCCGCCCTGTATAGCATGCGATTGCTTTGCCGTTCCTCCTCGCAATGACATGAAAACGCGTCTTTTTTGTTAATCGTAAATGTTTTTTTGATGACCTAAATCTATTATCTCCACTAATAGAATGTCGTCCTGAATTTCGTAAATGATGCGGTAGTCGGCAACGCGTATTCTATAGCCGTCTCTCCCTTTTAATTTGATGTAGCCTATCGGGCGAGGATTATCAGCTAAGGAAATAATGGCCAATTTTATATTTGAATAATAGGGCTCATTAATGCTTTCTAAAGTTTTAATGGCCTTTTTTTTGATAATTACTTTGTAGGCCATTAATCTATCAGCCCGCGTTTGTTTTCTATCAGTTTAAATGCTTCTTCCATCGAAATTCCTGGTTCGGTATCGGAAGTTTTTGCTTCGTCATATAAACGGATATCTTCCAGTTCTTCTAATTCTTCCATAATGCTTTTAAATTCGGCGATAGGAAGCACTACAGAAAGCTTTTTTCCTCTGTCGTCCGTAATATATTGTGGATGTACGCTAAGCATATTTGTAATATTACAATTAAGATTATTACAAATTTAATTAATATAATCTTAAATCAAGTTGCACTTTCGTTTCAATACCCCATATACTCCGTAAACACCTGCTGCAAATAAGCCTTACCATAGGCAAGTGCAACTTCTGTGCTCTTTTCATCTGCATTTGGCTTGCTGTTGTAGATCATTGTCCGGCCGGAATTATCATAAGATACAGCTTGCCCCGATTGCATAAAACAGAAACCATTATCCCAGTCGAAAAATGCAAAGTCTTTAGTGACGGGATTCAATAAATCTTTCGACCATTTAAACTGGTTATGCGGCATACCTAATTGCGCCAACAGGGTACCAGCAACATCTGTTTGTCCGCCCAATTTGCTAATCTTTTTACCGCGGTATTCGGGTTTGATCACATCGCCAAAAAACAAGAGCGGGATGTGGTATTTAGTTGGATCATAAGCTTCGGCGGTATTACGGGGTAGGCGGTGACCATGATCGGCTACCAAAATAAACAGCGTGTTTTTATACCAGCTTTGTTTTTTAGCCTGTTCGAAATAAGCATTGATACATGAATCGGTAAAGTAAGCTGTGCTTCTGAATTTGTTGGCCGGATCACCATTGGCGTCATCAGCAAAGTGGTGTTTTACCGGTAAGGTGAATGGCTCATGATTGCTTGATGTTTGCACATAATTAAAGAACGGCTGCTGCTGCGTGGCTGAATATTGCAGGTTCCTGGTAAGCAGGTCATCGTCATAAACACCCCATTGTGTTTTGGTATGGGTATTATCAAATCTGGCTTCGTCTATAATATGATCAACACTGTGTGAGGTCATGAACTTATCAAAATTCATGTAATTGCTTTTACCACCATAAAAATAGGCGGTTTCATAACCTGCATTTTTAAATGACGCAGATATAGCCGGAAGCTTTTTATGTTTAACAGTATCGCTGATGATGGTACGGATAGCCTGTGAAGGGAAGCCGCTCATGAGGGCTACAATGCCTTTGTCGGTACGGTCGCCAGAGGCATATATGTTGTTAAAGAACAATCCGTTTTGGATTAACTTTTCAAAGTTTGGTGCTACGCCTTTATCCCCGCCTAACGACTCAATTACATCGGCAGTATAGCTTTCCATCTGGATGATTACCACATTCGGCCGGCTGGTTGTAAGGATCTGCAAGGTTGAATCATTCTTAACACTGTATAGTTCGTCCACCGTTTTTGCAGCTTCATCCGGATGATCATACAAATAAGGGTTATAAAGCGGGCGTAAATTTTCAAATACATTGTTAAACAGGTTCCATTCGGTGTTAAGGGCGCTTTGGTTCAGGATCTGCTTTTCGGAGAAATAGGCAGAGTTTTGGCTGATTGGTTTGGCTTGCAGGCCACCGCGCATCAGTACAAAGTTTGCAAACAGGAGTAGGGTAGTAAGTGAAACTTTGAGGCTTGGCCGGGCATCAGGTTTTTTAAATTGGTAATTGATGATAAAATGGGAGAGTACGCCGCCTGCTGCCAGTAACGCCAACCCAATAAAAATGCATTTCCCAACCGGTGACGAGCCACTTGAAGCAATGGCCTCTGAAGGGGCATGGTAAAAGGACGTAAACACCCTGAAGCTAACCTTGGTGCCCCATTCGCGGAAAATATTGAAGTTAAGTACGGTGTTTAAGGAGATGCAGAACAGGCAAAACCAAACATATACTTTTAGCCAGATGGGTTTTATCTGAACTTTTGGAATAAACCAGTTAACGGCAAATACAACAATGGGGATGATACAGATATAAGCTGTTGCCGATGCATCAAGCCTTAAGCCCCATAAAAATGTTTGCAGGATCTCGCCAATACTGGCATTATCAAGCTTATGCAGAAAATAGATCTCAAACGTAGCCCTCGTAATTGCGAAGAAGACGAGCCAGAAGACAAAAAATCTGAAAAAGCTGAAAAGGTTCCTTAACATGGGGTAACAAAAATAGTATTTTGCTACAATGTTAAGGAACCTTTAATGAATTGTTAATGAAATGTTTTTGATTACCTGCCGCCGCTCATAGCTTTCAGGTCATCCAGGGTGATCTTTTCAAAATCAGCAGGGATACCGAATATACCGGCAGGATTTTTTTGCTCGGTGATGCTTTTAACAGTAACCTCGGTGCTTTGGCCTTGTGAAAATGAGGTGTATTGTACCGGGAAACCACCAATAGCGCGGTAGTATTTGGCAATAGCAGTTACAGGTACAGTAACATCGTTAGTTACCCAGATATCATAAGTTTTGTTAGCTTTTGCATCTGTAGCTACTACTTTCTTGCAGTTAAAGCCCGAAATTACTTTGGTTTCGGTGCCTGGAGCAAAAGTAAGTGTAGGTAGTGACGCCAGGGCCTGGTCAACTTCATCAGGAGTGGCTATCGCTGCTTTCTTGATAGAAGCAACCGGCACATCAACCAAAACAGCTAATGATTTGCCGTCGGCATCGGTTAATATTTTAATAGTAGCCGGACCGGTAGTAAATTGCATAGCTGCAGAATCGGCACGGAAATAACTTTTAGCTTCAACCTGTTGTCCCTGCATAGCCGTTGAGATAGTTACAACACCTTCTTTGTAAGCTTTTTGAGCATTTGCGCTGATAGCTGTTGCGGTAAGGGCAAGGCCTAAGGCAACGTTGAAAATTTTAATGTTCATGTTTTGAGTTTGATTTAATGCCAAATTAATTTTTAATAATTAAAAGACAAATTTTTAGATAAGTAGTTTAATGTGTTTTTTAATTAGATGTCGCCACGAACGATTTGTTACGTTTTAAAACCACATAATTAGCATGCAGGGCACGGGCCTGGTCTACAATAAGCTGCACAGTTTTAGGGGTATTTGTGGCATCAATAATTATAGTATGATATTCGTGATTTTTATTAATAATTGCAAGCGGAATTTTAGGACTTCCGGTGATGTATAGATAGTCGGTTTTTAGTTTTTCTGCCGATGTTGTATCTGTATACTCTCTGTTGATGATCGATACAAATTGATTCCTGAACTGGACGAGGTTGTTATGTTTCCTTAAAAAGCCCGACCGGATCTCCTGGTCTGGTTTATATAAAACAACATCATTTATCTTGCAACTATCCAGATACGGCCGTATGGAGTAATTGTAGTTTTTGTCTGTATCGGCAAGATTACTTAATACAATAGCCTGGTTGCCGTTTTTAAATACTATGCCCATGTTTTTACGCAGGTTTAAAAAGGCGATGCTGTTTGTGCTATACGAACGATATCTTTTTATGCTGATGCTTACGGCTAATAAAAATATCAATATAATCCCCGTTCTCAGCAGCCATACTTTTCTATCATACAAAAAATAAAATACAGATATGATAATGGCATAAAGCAGCAGGTACTCGGTTGTAGTTTGCCATATTTTACTAATACTTGCAAAGGGCAAATGCTCAACCCAGCCCAGTACATAGTTCATGAACAGGATCGACTTTTCAAGGATCCAGGCGAGAGCGGTGGATATATAAGGAATTTGTGGTAGCAAAAGATAAAAAATCCCGCTATACATAATAACAGATGTAGGAATAACAATGAACAAATTGCTGAACAGGAAATAAACCGGAAACTGGTGAAAATAGAAGGCGCTTAGCGGAAAGGTAATAACTTGTGCAGCAATAGATACTGAACACAAGGCCCACAGTTTATCAATCCATTTATTGCTGAAAGTAAACCACGCATAAACCACCGGCTGTAAAATAACCAGGCCGGCAACGGCGAGATATGATAATTGAAAGCCTACATCGGTTATTAGCAAAGGGTTATACAGCAATAATATAAAGGCGGATACTGCGAGTATATTTAAATTATTGATATACCTGTTGTAAGTTTTACCGAGGATAACTGTGCTGATCATCACAGCTGCCCTGCAAACTGCAGGCGAAAACCCCGTAAGCATGGCATAATACCAGATGATGGGAATAATGATGATGGCCTTGATCAGCCTGCCATGTCTGAACCTGTTTAGGAAACGCAGCATAAATGCCAGTAAAGCCCAAATGATAGCCACATGCGCACCCGAAACCGAGAGCACATGGATGGTGCCCGTTTTGGAATAGGCCTGTAGTACATCTTCGCTTAAATCGGCTTTGTAGCCTAATATTAGTGTAGAGGCTACGGCAATAGCGTTTGGATCATGCAGTTGCTGTTTTAGTTTTTGAACCATTTGCCGCCTTAAAGCCAATGCATTTGCTATAAGCGGATTACCCGTGTTTGATTGAAGCAACCGGTACCGGCCCGGGTATAAAAACTCCTGGTAGTATATGTTTTGATGGGCAAGGTATTTTTTATAGTTGAACTCGGCAGGGTTAAAAGGAGGATCAATAGGAGCAAATTTGCCGGGGATGAGCAGTTCATCGCCGTAAGCAAGTTGCAACGCGCTGCTATCTTTTATGGTGATCATCAGCGTTCCGGTGGATGTGGCTGGTTTGTTTTGATTAATGTTTGCAGCAACGCTGGCCGTAAAACGGATGAGCCCGTTTTTAAGCTGAGGTTCATTACTAATGCGTACCAGCAGTCTTTGTGCCGGGAGTTTGGAGAAATGGCTGCTGTTATTGAGTTCATTATTGCTGATGGCAGCTATCCAGCCCGCGAGCAGTAATGAAAAGTGAATAATCATGCCGCCCAGCCATCTTTTTTTGTAAACCTTAAAGCGGGTATAGTAAAAATTAAGCAGGAGGAACAGGAACAGCAGGCTTGTAAAACTAACCGCCAAAGGCATTAAATATGTACCCGAACTGAAATTGATACCAATACTTATGCCCAATAAAAAAGGGAGTAATAAAATAACAACCGGGATCTCGCCCTTGTGGTTAGCGATCATAGTAGTTCCGGAATTGTTATTGCAGGTGATAGCATGGTTATAGGTTAACCTGATAGTGTTTCAAAAATAAAGATAGTTTTTATGCAGAAGATTACAACTGGTCGCGCACCTCGAGCAGAAATTTTTTGAGGTTTTCGAGCGAATCGATAACGCGCTGGTTATCCTTGGTATCGCCCATATTGTTTTTAAGATGATCCTTTGCGCCGTTTAAAGTATAACCTTTATCACGGATGAGGTGGAAGATGATCTTGAAATTTTCGATGTCTTCTGGTGTAAAATAGCGGTTACCCTTTTTGTTTTTCTTGGGCTGTAGTACATCGAACTCCTTTTCGTAAAAACGTATAAGCGACTGATTAACATCAAACATGGCCGATACCTCGCCCATGGTGTAGTACATCTTGCTTATTTCACGTTCTTTATAAGGCATAATACAAATGTATCTATTTGATTTCGAAATCGGAATTTTCTGTGAGGCCTGATGTGTATAATAATCATAACCGGCCTGGTTTCTCAAAATGCATTTTTTCTCTGCGGTTGATAGGTTGTTTATAAAATCAAAAAATAGTAATATATTTATTGACTAATAACCTTATGACTATTAAACTATTGATAACATACACCCTATGTATGTTGAGCGCTATGCAGTTAAGTGCTGTTGAAGCTGATTCGGCTGTAACTGTAACCTCCTTAAAAAATGAATTTCGGTTTAATTGGAACAGCAAAAATAATCGTGTAGAGATAAAACAGAAACTCAATAGTATCTACACCAGCAATGCTTATCAGGTAAATTACACGGTATCCGAATTCTACAACAACAATATCTCCATTGATGATATCACCTGCAAGGTTGACGGTCGCACGCCCCGGGGGTTTAAGCCCGAATACACCTATTACGGCAGTGACGATATTTTTTATTCGGATGAGCGGGTGTGTTATTTTCCGCTCGAGCTGGCAAAAAAAGGAAGTACGGGGAGCGTTACTTTTGAAGAAACGCTTAACGATCCGCGCTACTTTACCAATATTTATTTTGCTGATGAGTTGCCAGTACAACAAGGTGAAGTTACCATCGAAATTCCGCGCTGGATGAAGCTGGATATTAAAGAATTTAACTTCAATGGCTTTAATATAAAAAAGAGCACCACATACAATAGCAACAGCGATGCAGATATCATAACTTATATCTTTAGTAATATCCCGGCAATGAAAAAAGAGCCGCATAGCCCGGGTCCAACTTATATATATCCTCATTTGCTCATCATGTGCAAATCTGCCACAGCAGGTGGTAAACAAATTACATATTTTAATACCCTTGCCGATCAGTATTCCTGGTACCGCGAGTTGGTGAAGGATATAGCCGGCGATCCATCCCTGCTGAGCGCAAAAACTAAAGAACTTACCGCGGGATTAACCAACGATATTGATAAAATAAAAGCAATATTTTATTATGTACAGGACAATATCAGGTACATAGCTTTTGAAGATGGCATGGCAGGTTTTAAACCTGAAAAAGCCGACGAGGTTCTCCGAAAAAAATATGGTGATTGTAAGGGCATGGCTAACCTCACAAAGGCGTTGCTTGAAGCTGCTGGTTATGACGCCCGGCTTTGCTGGCTTGGCACAAAACATTTAGCCTATGATTACCAGACACCTTCAATGGCGGTTGATAATCATATGATATGTGCTTTAAATTACAAGGGCAAAACCTATTATCTTGATGCTACCGAAACCTATTTAGGCTTTAACGAATACGCCGAGCGGGTACAAGGCCGGCAGGTTTTAATGGAGGATGGTGATAAATATATTCTTGGTAAAATACCATATGCGCCGCAGGGGCAAAATTTAAGCAGTGAAACAAGTAAGCTTCATATTATTGGTGCAAGCCTGGCTGGTAAGGTGAGCAATGTTTGGAAAGGCGAGGATAAGGAAGGGGTTTTGGCAGGGCTAAATAGCATTAAACACGAAAACATTGAAGATGTTACCAAGCGTTATCTTGCCGCCGGCAGCGCCGATTATGTCATTAGCAACCTTGTATTAAGCAGTACAAGTAATCCTGATAAGGATTTAACAGCTGTATATGATGTTGAGCGTAAAAGCGGTATATCAGCTTTTGGTAAAGAGTATTACATAGATATGGATAACCGCAAGGAATTTTCAGACGCGGCCATTGCTATCGATAATCGCAAAAATGATTACTGGTTTTCAGGTAAAGAACATATTATTACCGAAGTTGAACTTACACTGCCGCAAAATTACAAAGCTTCAAGCATCCCGCCCGATCTGAACATATCAAAACCCGGATATGAGTTTCGTATCAGCTATGTTAGTTCGCTGGGGAAACTAACTTACAAAAAAACATTGCTTATAAAAAACACGCTGCTTGCAAAATCAAATTTTGCACAATGGAACCAGGATATTGAACTGTTAAACAAAGCTTACAACGAAAACTTAGTTATAAAACCTGTATCACAATGAAAAAATCTCTACGTTTATTATTTTTCTTTTTACTATTAACTGGGTCTGCAAGTGCACAAAACAATAACCAGACCTACGCTGAAAAGGCGGCCGAAATTCGAAAGGACGTGTGGGGAACAACTGTGCCTGAGTTTGCCGCCACAAAGGTTCCGACTAATTTAAGCAATGAAAGTGCTGTGGTTTTTGCAAAATCATACAGTATGCAAAGGTCACAGACCAACAAATTTAAATTTATGATCATTACAGCGTCGTCAACCACACGTACGCTAAAGCTTACCACTTTTCATGAGCGGGTTAAAATAAATGATAAATCGGCACTTGAAGATTTTTCAACTATATCTTACCAAAAGCGTCTTGACGAAAGCGTTCATATTTTGAGCGCTAAATTTTCGATGACCCATGATACCTATATTGGCGCCAAGATCATTAAGCCAACGGGCAAGGAGGTTATTGTAAATACAAGCGAAGAAGTGCTGATCAAAAATGAAAAGAAAGACCAGGTGAGCAAACTGGCCATATCTGATTTGCAGGTTGGCGATATACTTGATTATTATGTAAGCACCGTTGACGTGAGCGAAAATGCAAGCACCGACAACTTTGCCGACAACGACCTTGTTTTTGTGTTGGCTGGCGAATACCCGGTTTTATACAGCAGCTATGATTTTCAGTATGCCAAAAAAGATATTGTAAAGCATATCTGTGCAAATGGCGCACCCCAGTTTGATATCAGTACCAATAGCGCGGGCGACCAGATCTACAGCCTTAAGGTCAGGGACCAGGCCAAGTACCCAAGTGAGTTTTGGATTTCCAAATTTCGCCAGTTTCCCTATATCGAGATCAGCAGTTCACATACTATGGGTTTCGTAAAGTTTGTTTCAGGCGGTAAAGCCGGCGAAAGCGCTGCTGATAGGTTACAAGCTAATAAATCAATTTTTGAGGCTTCTTTTACAGAACGGGACCTTCCTTATTTCAGTGAGGTTACTGATCGCCTGAAAAAATATTTCGACGGTAAAAAGAATATTAAAGCCGCACCGCTTGATAGTGTAATGAAAGTGCTTTACAATATTAGAAAAGGAATGGTTTTTGGAAGCTATTCGAAAGATGATATTGGCAAAGTTGATGAGATCAACTATCGCCACATGGCTACAAAGTTTAATGCCATTATTATGAGTATGGTTTTAAATGATCTGAAAATCGATTACGATGTATTATTGGTTAGTTCGCGCAATGCTAACACGCTCGATAATATTTTTAATTATAGTGATTTTGATGCATGTATCCGTATAAACGATACAAAGCCACTTTATATGTTCTTTGATGATGCAGCAACTCATTTTAATGAGATCCCCCAGCGCTTCCAGGGCGAAAAAGTGATTGTACTTACCCCCAAGAGGGAAAGCGCCACCAAATACTCATTTACGGAGGGAACAGCAGTTTTGCCGGTAATGGCAGCTTCGGTTAATACCATTAACGAGGAAATTAAAGTAGCCCTTTTACCGGCCAGCATGCAAAAGCTGAAGATACAAAGGTTGGTTAAGCAAACAGGTTCTATGAGACACAATGATCAATTAGGTTTGTTGCCGGTAATTGATATTGATAATACCCTTATGGAATTGTCAAAAAGTGACAAACTGGAAAAAAGGCTGGCAGAAAATCCTGAAACAAAAAAACTGCGTGACGACTTTAGCTACGCATTTTCAGATGATCAATCTAAATCAGTTAAAAAATTCACGGCTGAAATAAAAGCCCAGTATGAGCAGGAACCAACTCAGGTGGTCGATTGTAAAATTATAAATGCCGGTCTTGATAACAGCAACCCTGTTTTTCAGTACTCCGAATCGTTTGTGTTGGATAACCTGGTAAAAAAAGCAGGCAATAACTATATTATTGATGCAGGTAAACTTGCAGGTTCGTTTTATAAATTGGAGGATAAGGAGCGTAAACGCACATTTGACGTGTATATGCCATGTTCCCGCAGTTTTAAATATACTATTAGTATTGCTGTGCCACCAGGGTATGTTGCCAAAGGTTTGGAAGAGTTAGCGACAAAGAAAACCAACAAAACAGGTTCGTTCTCATCAGAAGCTACTGTGAACGGTAACATGGTAACTATTGTGATAACACGTGTTTACAATAATAATTTTGAAAAAGCAGAAAACTGGCCGCTCCTTACCGAGACGATTGACGCCTCGTCAGGCTTCAATGCGCAGAAAATATTGCTGGAGAAAAAAAGCTAAATAATTGCAAAATAAAAGTCCGGAAACTAAATCCGGACTTTTTATTTTCTGTCTTATTCAGATTAAATAGGGCGCTGCTGACGTATTCCTGGCGATACCGGGATGCGCTTTATGCAGCTATTTACTTTCGCTCCAAGGCAATGAAGAAGCCTTGCCTGCTAAAAAATCGGCTTTACGGCTGGCCAGTTCTTTGGCTTGCTGCTCGAGCACAGCATCGCTTTCATTATCAATGCGGTAGTTATAATCCAAACTATCAAGAAATGCCAGGAGCACTCGTTTCTCCTGTTCGTTTTGAATGTCTACTCTTAAAGTTTCCATATGCAAATTTAAAGCAAATAAGGGGAATTGTATTAATATGTATCGACGAACGAGGGTTAAATCGACTTCAATTAATAAATAAATCCGAAATCGAAAATTGCTGTCCCCACAGGCGCCCCGCGAGAGGCCTTGAAGGGACAGGAAAATATGTTGTTTACTTTTTTATCAAGTAATTGCTGGTAAACTCTCTTATGGCAATGGTGTCATTTTTGTCGAGCGCCATATTTATTCCAGGAAGGTTAAATTCATTTGAGGATGAGGTCATATACTTGCCGATAAGCTTGTTGGTTACGGGATCCCTATGTAGAAAGCAAATATCAAGTCCGTTGATTTTAGCTTCCGAATTGTCACTATTAACAATCAGTGAACTACGGTATGAATATTTATTATTGTCATTCACTATGTTCATATATTTATAAAAAGGCGAAAATTTGGCTCTGACATCATCTCCATTATCTAATGAAATCTCCGAATCTACATCATTAAAAAAAGCTTGTTTACCACCAGCTGATGATATCGAATGATAATGATCGGCTGCAATTTGAATTGTTTTTGGTGATGTAAATGCAATGTCATTTTGCTTCGTTGAGATGGGATGTGATATCAGGTTAAGGCCTGTTGATGTAATAGCTTTGGCTTTAATAGCAGGGTCGGTGACTTCGCCCTGGTAGGTGAATACCCTTTCGGTCGATAGCGTTACTCCCTGGTATTGAAATGTTTTTGGGAAAGTGTTTGTTGAATTGCTGGTTTGGTAGTCTTTTTTGCAGGATAGACCCGTGATACTGGTAATAGTAAATAATAGAAGGATAGGTTTGTAGGAAAATTTCATAATAATTTGTGATAGATTGCAAAAATAGGTTAATATGTAATAGTCGATAGTTATAAATATATTTATTCTGACATCGTCATAAGTTAAAAGTTTAACGGTGTGTTAAAATTTTAACTTATGGGTTGAGTATCAGATATCTTAAATAACAAATCACTTTCCGACTTCCGGACTTTCTGACTTCCGGACTATTATTTACCTTTGCTCCCTATGACTGCTACTGAAATACGACAGGCTTTTCTTGATTTTTTTGTTTCAAAGGGACATACCATCGTTCCTTCGGCACCAATTGTGATTAAAAACGATCCAACCCTGATGTTCACCAACGCGGGGATGAACCAGTTTAAAGATATATTTTTAGGCGAGGCGGCGCCCAAGGCCTCCCGCGTAGCGGATACGCAGCGTTGTTTACGTGTATCGGGCAAGCATAACGATCTGGAAGAGGTAGGTATCGATACCTATCACCACACCATGTTTGAGATGCTGGGCAACTGGAGTTTTGGCGACTACTTTAAAAAAGAAGCCATTGCCTGGAGCTGGGAGCTGCTTACCGAAGTGTATAAGCTGCCTAAAGACCGCCTGTATGTTACCTATTTTGAAGGCGACGAAAAAGAGGGCCTTGAAGCCGATACCGAAACCTACGAACTATGGAAACAGTATGTAGCTGAAGACCACATCCTCCGCGGCAACAAAAAAGAGAACTTTTGGGAAATGGGCGAAACCGGCCCATGTGGTCCCTGTTCAGAAATTCATTTTGACAGCCGCCCGGATAACGAGCGTGCCGAAGTGAGCGGAGCCACATTGGTAAATGCCGATCATGACCAGGTTATCGAGATCTGGAATGACGTATTTATGCAGTTTAACCGCCTTAAAGGTGGCGTATTGCAACCACTCCCTAATAAACATGTGGATACCGGGATGGGCTTTGAACGCCTGGTACGTGTGTTACAGGGTAAAACATCCAACTATGATACCGATGTTTTTCAGCCGATGATCCAGTTCATTGCCGAAAAATCGGGCAAGAAATATAACAGCGCTGCCAAACCCGACGATGCTGATTGGAATGATGCTGTAGCTATGCGCGTACTGGCTGATCATATCCGCGCTATAAGCTTCGCTATCGCCGACGGACAATTGCCAGCGAGTAATAAAGCAGGCTATGTAATCCGCCGGATATTGCGCAGG
>NZ_DASVOB010000377.1:0-3072 GCF_036383575.1 Mucilaginibacter sp. | reverse complement strand
CAGTTCTGCGATCGGGATAAAAATATCATGCATCATCTTACGATCGTCGGGGATGAAAAACGCGTAACGCTCAGAGAGTTTAACAATACCTGTAAACTCCATCTTGGCGCGTTGGATGATCTCGATAACCTCGCCCTCTTTGTGTTTGCCCTTACTTTTGGCATATACGTAAACCTTTACACGGTCGCCGTTAAGCGCTGTACGAAGTTTACGGGGAGCGATGAAAATATCGCTTTCAAACTCATCATCAGTAACAATGAAAGCCGAACCATCATTGGTAAGATCAACTACACCTTCAATAAAAGTTTTAAGTTCAAGAAGCTGGAATTTACCGGGAGTAATTTCTTTTAGTACTGATTTTTTAACCTCGTCTTTTAAGATCTCATATATGATCTCACGCGATTCTGGGTCGCGCACGTTTAGTTTAGCAGAAACCTGTTTATAATTGAGTGGCGTATTGCCGTTTTGTTCAAATATATCAAGTACCATTTGGGTAAGTACCTGGTGTATAGAAGAGTTGTTTTTCTTGTGTTTAGACATAGAATAGTATTTGCATCAAAGATACTGAATTTTTGAGGTGTAAAGCTTGTTGTATTAGCTCCTATATGATAGGCTAATCAACCCGGTATCGAGGCTATTAGCCGTTTAGTATACTCCTCTTTAGGCCGGTAATAAATATCATCGGGATAACCTGTTTCTACTATTTCGCCTTTGTTCATTACCATCATCCGGTCGGAGATATGTTTGATCACCGCCAGATCATGCGAAATAAAGATATAGGTGAGCTTGCGCTCGTCCTGCAATTCACGGATCAGGTTTAATACCTGGGCTTGAACCGATACATCAAGCGCCGAAACTGATTCATCGCAAATGATAAACTTAGGCTGAAGCGCTAACGCACGGGCTATCACTATCCGCTGCCTTTGGCCACCCGAAAACTCATGCGGATAGCGGTTAAAATGTGCCGGTTGCAGGTTAACCCGTTCAAGTAGTTCAATTACCTTACGTTTTCGGGTAGTATCGTTATTGTAAAACTGATGCACCTGCAAGGGTTCCATAAGCGATTGCCCAACAGTAAGCTTAGGGTTTAATGACGAATAAGGATCCTGGAAAATGATCTGGATATCTTTCCGGATTTGCCTTAATTCATTTTTCTTAAGCCCCCTCAGATCGGTACCCTCAAAGGTGACCCTGCCCGATGTAGGTTCTATCAACCTTAAAATACTCCGTCCTAAAGTGGTTTTACCACATCCGGATTCGCCCACAAGACCTAATGTTTCGCCGGGGTATACTTCAAAGCTTACATTATTTACCGCTTTTACAACATGATCTTTCCGTTTAAAGAGCCCTGTATCTGTAGGGAACCAGGTGTTTAGCTTTTCAGCCTTTAATAATGGTTGTTGCAAGTATAGCCGGCGTTTTCTTTCGACTATTTCATTATCGGGATAGTGATATAATTCCCTGATACTTTCAATAGTTATTGCGGCCTTGCCTTCATCCAGAAAATCAGCTACAACAGGCAGCTTTTTCAAATGCTGTTGCGGCGAGGGGCGGCAGGCAAGTAAGCCTTTAGTATAAGGATGCCGGGGATTTGCGAAGAGATCTTTTACAGCAGCTTCTTCTACAATTTCGCCTTTATACATCACTAAAACCCGGTCGGCAATTTCTTTGATCACACCCAAATCATGCGAGATAAAAATCAGGCTCATGTGCCTTTCGGCCTTAAGCTTGTGGAGCAGTTCAATGATAGTTTTTTGTACGGTAACGTCGAGCGCGGTGGTTGGTTCATCGGCAATCAGGATCTCCGGGTTGCAGGCTAAGGCGATAGCAATCATTACCCGCTGTTTTTGGCCGCCCGAAATCTGGTGAGGATAGCTCTCAAATATCGCCTCGGGCCGGGGTAACTGCACCTCTTTAAACAGGTCAATGGTTTTCTGTTTGGCTTCAGCTTTATTTAACCCTAAATGCAGCCTGATAGCCTCGGTAAGCTGAAAACCGCAGGTAAGCACCGGGTTAAGGGAGGTCATAGGTTCCTGGAAGATCATGGCTACCTGGTTGCCGCGCACATGCCGCATTTCATCTTCTGATAATTTACACAGGCAGATGCCATTTAAAAGCACCGAGCCTTGTATTACAGCCTGATCTTCATTCAACAAACGCATTAACGCCAGTGAAGTTACAGATTTGCCCGAACCGGATTCGCCAACGATACCAATGGTTTCGCCTTTATCAAGTGTAAATGAAATTCCTTTTACGGCTGTAACCTGGTCTTTGCCATTCTTAAAACTAACCGACAGATCGTTTACTTTAAGCATTATTGGCCTACTAAGGTTATAAATTCGTCAGGTATCAGTTCTTCGCCGCGGTAACGCCTTAATAATTGTGCTGTGGCTACTACATCTTTTTGGCAGTAAGCACAAATGCGCTCCAACTGGTTTTCCTGCCAGTAAACGCGACCGACGTCGCTACCGTCGATATCATCTTTTGGGGTTGGAATATTAAAAATAGCGGTAAGCAGACTTAAAGACGTGTAGTGTTTATGATCGCCAAATTTCCATAACTCCATAGTATCGAGATGAATAACCTCCCATGGCTTTTTACCCGCTATTTGCAGTTGCGGTGGGAAAGGCATGCCATTTACCAATAACCTTCTGCAGATGTAAGGGAAATCAAATTCCTTACCGTTGTGGGCGCATAAAACAAGGTTGGCAGGCTGACTGAATAACAGGTTGGAGAACTTGGTGAGCAATTCTTTTTCGTCATGCGATGCGAATGACTTTACCCGCAACCCGATATCTTTCCCGGCAGTAAAGATCCCTGCCGAAATGCAAACTATTTTACCAAACTCGGCCCAGATGCCTGCACGTTCGTAATACGTTTCGGCGAGCTCATCCTTGCGTTGGTACTGGGTTTTGATATCCCATAAAGCTTGCAGATTTTCGGGAAGTTGATCATGGCTGCTATATTGCGGTACCGTTTCAATATCAATTATCAGTATGTTATGCAGGTCGTACTGTTCAAGCATCCAGTTAAAAATTATGGAAGCAAGATAATGATAGTTTTTATTTTAAG
>NZ_DASVOB010000376.1:0-11770 GCF_036383575.1 Mucilaginibacter sp. | reverse complement strand
CTGTGTAGTTTTTACCAGGTACTTTAAACAAATAAGCCCCAAATTCTGGGGCTTATTTGTAATAAAAAATCCTAATTAATAACGTATGCATAAATGTACGTATTTAATGTAAGATGCTGTTATACAGATGTAATACAATTTTTGTGAAAAATGTGTATAGGCTGTAAATTATCTTGCAATAATTAAATTACAGCTTCGATAAACGAATCATAATTATGAAGCCTAAATATTCAGTAAAGTACCTGCTTTTACACATCGTTGTAATGATAATTCTTTATCTCTGCAGGGCTTTAGGTTGGTAGGGGCTAAACTATTTAACAGGCAAATGCACCTCGGCCATCATACACCTTGCACTACCGCCACCATTGGTTTCAATGGTATTGATATCAGCATAAACCAGCTTACCATATTTTTGTAAAGCCGAACGCTGCACTTCATTCAATGCATTATAGGCATTTTGCGACATCACGATCAACGTTTCGCCGGCTTTGTTTTTCACCTCAAGCATATTACCCGCAAACTGGTTCATCTGCTCAAAGCTGATCTCAATGATTTCTTTGTGCGATGATTTTAGTGATCCGGTAACCGTTATCCTTTCGTACGGGTTAGGGATGCTGTCCAAACAGATCACCGCAAAACCGCTGCCGATACACATCAGCACATTGGTATGATAAATAGCTTTGCCTTTTTCATCAACAGCTTCAAAGCTGACAGGTTGATAACCCGACTGCTCACAAAAATAATTAAGCACTTCTTTATCGGTGCGGGGTGAGAGGCAGGCGTACGCTATTTTATTATCCCTGTCAAGCACCATACTGCCGGTGCCCTCCAAAAACCGATGCTCGTGTTCAAAGCGGCTCAGGTCAATTACATGGGCAACTTTGAATTTATCTTCCAGATCGGTTATAATATCCTCCCGGCGTTCAAGACGGCGGTTTTCGGCTTGCATTGGGTATAGGAAAATGCCACCGTCGTTATGAAATGATACCCAGTTGTTTGGAAATATCGAATCGGGTGTATAGGGCTGAGGAGTGTCATCTACAATGGTAACATCTACACCATTATGGCGCAAAACGTTAACCATCCCATTAAACTCACTCAAAGCTTTTTCCTGTACGCCATTTTTTTCGGCATTAGCATTTTGAAAAGCATTGCTTGCAGCAGTTTCTTCATTAAACCCGAAATTAACCGGGCGGATCATTAATATATGTGATGTTGATTGACTCATAATGTCTGAACCTTGATTTATGGGATTAATGGATTCCCAGGATTTTTGTTTGCTTTTTGATTTTTAGATTTTAGGATTGTTACGATTCTGGGTATTGATTTGCTGATCAAATCCCATAAATCAAATGAATCCGTTTAATCCCGGTTCAGAATATTATCCCTGAATATCGGCATGCTCATACAGTGAAAACCACCACGGGCACGGGAAAGCTCAGCCGAAGGCATTAATATTAATGTATCAGTTAAGCTTTGCGGATCAAGTTCGTTATTCTCAAACTTTTGGATCAGTTCGGCTACCCGGATCACATCAAAGCCACCTTCCTTAAACGCCTCAACTGTTTTGTCGTTACGGTCGTACCCAACAACTACGCCTTCTTTTAAGGCGAGGAGGTTGCAGGAGTCGGTCCACTGCTCGCGGGCATCAAAGGGGAAGGTGTTGTTGCCTGAGTAAATGAACTTTGTTTTTACACCGCTTTTGAGGTCGTTCTCGCTGATATCGGCAAGGAGGTCTTCAATACAGCCGAACAGCCTTGGTTTCTCATCTTTTTCAAATTGCACGATCTCCGGCCGCTCTTTTTGTTTTTTATCAGCAAACCATGATATCGGTTCCCGTTCTTCAATAGGAGCTTCGGCTACGGCAAGGGAGCGGAGCAACACCCAGGTATCGCGTTTTACCTGCGTAAAGACAGTGTCGATGTGCATATAATCCCGCTTGTTGGGGATTTTTACGATGGTTACCTTCTTTACCACATCATGTTCAAACAGTAGCCTGATGGCCTCATTGGCCCCGCTAACAGAAGTACGTTCGCTGCAGCCGATCACCAAATGATCGGGGCTTACCATCATTACATCGCCGCCTTCTAAGGTGGTACGGCCCTCAGCGTCCTCACCGGGGCGTAAAAAATGTTGCGCGGTTTCAGGGATCTCCAAAATATTATCGCGATAAGCCTCGAACAGCGGATGGTTGAAAAAAATGTACCGCATCAGCAGGGTTTCTCGGAAACGGGCTTTTTTTGCCGGCTTATTGAGCAGCATGTGATTATTTACCGCTATACCCAGATCTCTCGAAAAAATGAGGTTAGGGATAGGGGCGAAGATCATTTCCTCGGTAGTTAATGAGCCGGAAATGAAAATTTTAGCCAACTCAACAGGGTCGGTATCGGTTAATTGCTGTTGTAAGCGGTAATTGCAACTTTCAACGGCACAAACAGCTGCTACCAATTTTTTACGGATATCCGGCTGCTGTAAAATATCAGCCAGCAGGGTTTGGATCTCGATAACTTTATCTGAAGAATGAAAGCCTGCATTGTCAGGTTTAAAAAACGAACGGCGGGTGCTTTCATCATCAATTTGATGCAGCTTACCCTTTATTTTATCCGGATCAAGAAAATAGAGCAACAGTTTTACGTAATAATCATATTCGTTCCTGCGCACAGTATCCAGGTGGATGATATCTTCAAAAAGCCAGTCCTGCGCCTTTGACGGCACAACTTTACCCAACCCGCTATCCGGACTGTGAATAAGCAGTGTACGAAGTGTGCCAATTTCGGAGGTTACATCTATTTTAAAATCGGAGTTGGTTATTGTCATAAAGTACTATAATCGTAACACAAATCTATCAGAAATTAAATTACAAAACGGGCTTAGCAGGCAAAATAAGCCTGCGACAATATTTGCCCGTTTCGTTTATTTTAAATCAGAACGAAAATGCAGTGATTATATGTTGCTGGTTCGTTTAACCTGTGATCTCCCGGTAAGTGTTCCTGTCCATGCTAACGTTTAATCTTTGCAGCATCGCTTTCATATCAAAACCCTGTTGCTGGTATAGCTGTTGAACGGCCTCTTTAGCATTTTGTAATACTTCCTCATTTTGCCAAATGGCAGTTGTGATGCAAATGAGGTTGCCTTGATCGTCCTGCCGTTCATAGGCTCTGTCTTCAACAAAGCCCTCAAGTTCTTTAATAAAATCCCTGTTGATCTTCATCCGTTCTTTAAATTCCTGTTGAGCCGTGGCTGGAACAATAAATTGGTCAATAAATATCTGTTTCATGATCATCCTTGTTTTTCTTCAAAAATCGGGACAATTGAAAGTCAATACTTGTAAAAAATCATTGATCCACCAGGCTTGCGGTATTTTAAAGAAATCGGTAGGACTTAATCCGGTGAACAGTTTAAATTCCTTATTGAAATGCGGCTGGTCAAAATACCCTGCTTCCAAAGCCATTTGGGTGAGTGAACCGTTTTGAGATTTATTATCAACTATAGACTTAATTTTAATAATAGTTGAAAACTGCTTTGGCGAAGTGCCAACCACCCGCCTGAACCGTTTTTCAAAGGCATCCTGGCTTAAATAATGAGCATCGGCAAGTTCTTTGATTTTGATCATACCTTTTGACATGCGGATCTTTTGCAAGGCAGACATGATCAGCTGATCATGTTTGTGATTTTGAATATGTTTGATCAAAAACTGTTCAATGGTGATTACCCGTTGCTGATTGTCGGCAGCTTCTGCCAGTTGTTCTTCAATTGAGATTAATTGATCCGGTGCGATAAAATTATCAAGCGGTACGCTCGCCTCAAACAATTCATGAAGCGGATGTTTAAAAAACGCCGCCGCTCCGGCGGTTTTGAATAATACCAGCATATTGCCAGTACCCGAAGTATAATTGATTAGCCTCGGCGTCTTTTTTAGGCCTGTTATTAAAGAAGAGGGGAGCTGATCGGCGTGCATCCGGGTAATGTCATTAATATTTCCGCTGTACCTGAACGCCATTACCAGTGATGTATCTGGCAGGATGCGGTTAACGAGGTCTCCTGTGGTTTCAACAAAAACATATTGCCGTACAAATGGCCTCAATATTTCGCCGGGTGTAAAACGTTCAATATGCATTTAACGAAGATACAGAATTTGTAAATCAATAGATTTTCACAATCGATCGCGAGTAATTTATCCGGTTAATTATTTTTTAATCTTTTATTAAGTTCTACCGATTTATTTGTATCATCAATTAACCAATAAGCACGGGGTTAAACCATCCCGTTAAAATAAACCTATGAATACAAAAAAAGCCGGGTTGATACTCACAATGCTGTTTCTTGCTTTTTCTACTACATTTTGTTCTGCACAATCAATCAATAACCGGCAATTAGATCATTACAATGTTGAATGGGATACTCCCGGCCCAACATCGGCACAATCTATGCCATTAGGTAACGGTGATATCGGTCTCAACGTATGGTTCGAAAAAAATGGTGACCTGGCATTTTACATCAGCAAAACTGATGCCTGGGGCGGTGAACTTGAAGCCGAAAAAGACGACTGGATGAAGCAGGGCGGCGTATTAATGAAATTGGGTGCGGTTAGGGTTTCTGTAAATCCTAATGTATTAAAAAGTGGCACACCGTTTAAACAGATCCTGAAACTCCGCAACGGCGAGATCTTTGCGCAGGCAGGTGAAGGGAAATCCCAGGTTCAGTATCGCGTTTGGGTTGATGCCAACCACCCGGTCATCAGGGTTGAAACCAAAAGTGCAACAGCAGCTACAGTTAATGTAAAACTGGAAAACTGGCGCGCCGGTAAAACTGATACGGTGCTGAATGGGCAAAAGAACCGGATAGCCTGGTATCATCATAATTCGCCAACAACCGATCCGCATTTGGCTAATCTTACTTTTGGCGCTGTGATCAAAGGGGCAGGCCTGTACAATAAGGATGAGGTTACTTTAAGATCAGGCAAGATAACGTCACAAGTGATCTCTATTTACCCCTTAACTGCAGTAGCGGGGAGCGGCGGCCAATGGCTTGCTAAAATGGAGTCAAACGTTAAAGCTATTGAACAATTAAATCTTGAGCAAACCCGTTTGGCTCACCAAAAATGGTGGCAACAGTTCTGGAACCGAAGCAACGTGTTTGTAACCGGTGATGAGCAGGCTGAAAAAGTTACACAGGGATATATTTTGCAACGTTTTGTTACAGCATGTGCCGGCAGGGGAGCATACCCCATTAAATTTAATGGCTCCATTTTCGTGATAGATAACCCGGCCAAAAATGCCAATGCCGATTATCGCGCATGGGGCGGACAATACTGGTTTCAGAATACCCGGGCAATGTACTGGCCGCGCCTTATGGCGGGCGATTTTGATATGATGCTGCCGCTATTCAGGATGTATGCCAATATCCTGCCTGCCAATGCTAAACAAGTTAATGAGTTTTACAAGCATGGCGGTGCTTATTTTGCCGAAACAGCTCCATTTTGGGGTGGCCTGAACTACATGGGGGCCGAAGTTAAGGCCAATTATACCAATCATTATTTTACTCCTATACTGGAATTAAGCATGATGATGCTTGATTATTATGAGTACACGGGCGATACCGACTTTGCCAAAAAGACACTATTGCCAGTTGCTTCGGCGGGTTTACAGTTTTTTGACGAACATTTTAAACGAGACAGTACCGGCAAACTCCTGCTTGATCCTGATAACTCGATTGAAATGTTTTGGAAGGTGCATAACCCTGCACCTGACATTGCCGGGTTACATGCCGTATTAAGCCGTATGATCGCGTTGCCATCAACTATTGCAGATGAGCAGACAAAACTGCATTGGCAAAAATTCTATAACGAATTGCCTCCGCTGCCAACTGCCGACCACGATGGCAAAACCATTTTGCTGCCTTACACAGGTCCTCAAACTGCCAAATCATTCAACAGCGAAAACCCCGAACTGTATGCTATCTACCCGTTCAGGATCTATGGTTTAGGCAAGCCCGGTTTGGATGTCGCTATAAATACATTCAATACCCGCAAACAGCGCGCTAAAGGCTGCTGGGTGCAGGACCCCATCCAGGCCGCTATGATTGGTGATGCCGAAGTGGCGAAAGATTATACCAGCTTTGCCCTTACGCGTAAAGATCCGGGCCTGAAGTTTCCTGCGTTTTGGGATAAGGGAAATGATTACATGCCCGATGAAGATAACGGCGGAAATGGCGAGAACGGCCTGCAACTCATGTTGATGCAAACCGAGGGTAAAAAGATCTTGTTGTTACCTGCGTGGCCCGCCGTCTGGAATGCCGATTTTAAACTCAATGCCCCTTACAAAACCACTGTCGAAGGTAAAGTGGTCAATGGCAAACTCACTGGTTTGAAAGTTACACCCGCCAGTCGCCTGGCAGATGTTATCGACATGAGCAAAAAGGAATAAACCATGAAAAAGATCTTAAGTATACTGATAGCTTTTAGCCTCATAAACACGGCAAATGCTGTTACAAGAATAACCTGTATAGGCGCAAGCATCACCTATGGCGCTACTTTGCCCGATCCGGCTACCCAATCGTACCCAGCGCAATTGCAAAAGCTCTTGGGTGAAAAATATTCGGTGAGCAACTTCGGGGTAAGCAGCGCTACGCTTTTACGCAAAGGTGATCTTTCATACTGGAACACCAAAGCTTATCAGCAGGCGCTGCAAAGTAAGCCCGATGTGGTATTTGTAGACCTGGGAGGGAACGATGCCAAACTCATCAACCGGGTACATCTTGGCGAGTACGAAAAAGATTATCATGACCTGATCCAGTCTTTCGCCCAATTGCCGTCGCATCCACGCATTGTTTTATTGCTGCCGATCCCTTCGTTTCAGGCGGACACTAACCACATCTATGATAAAACAATCGTTAATAGCATTATCCCGAAACTCAGGAATGTGGCTTATAATGAGCACCTGGAGGTGATTGATATGCACTCGATGTTTGTTAATCATGAAAGCTGGATGCCTGATAAGATCCATCCAAACTTAGAGGGGACAGCTATGACGGCCAAAAGATTATACGACATTATTGTACAGCCGCACGATAAAACTTTTGATGTTTTTAGTCGTATGAACCAGCAATTTAAAGAAACTGATTTTTACGGATACCCCTGTGCTGGATTTACTTTTGATAACCGTGATTGCAAAGTGGTAAAACCTAAATGGGCAGCCAAAGGCCATCCCTGGGTATGGAGGGCACGTTTTTGGGGACACGAACCACAAACAGACATCGCGCTTTTGGAACATGGCTTCCATATTGTTTATTGCGATGTAGCCGAATTGTTGGGTAACAACGAAGCCATTGGCTACTGGGATGATTTTTATAAAATGCTCACCAATGCCGGGCTGGGTAAAAAAGCAGTGCTTGAGGGCATGAGCAGGGGAGGTATTTACTTGTACAACTGGGCGGCCGTTAATCCCAATAAGGTTGCCTGCACCTATGCCGATAACGCTTTACTCGACCTGAAATACTGGCCCGATTCGGCCATCCTCAAAAAAGACTTCAATTTAACCTATGCCGGCCAGATTGGTTCGTTAAAAGTAAGCCCTATTGATAAGGTGGGTCAAATTGTAAAAGGTAACTTCCCCATGCTGCACCTATCGGCAGATGACGATGAAGCGGTTGACCCTTCAAAAAATACCTTGTTGTTTGAGCAAAAGGTTAAGGAGCTGGGCGGTTCAATTACGGTGATCCATAAGCCGGGCTTTAAACATCACCCGCATAGCTTACCTAATCCGGCCCCGATAGTTGAGTTTATTTTGAAGGCAACAGGTTACGCAATTCCCTTTCCAAATTAATATTAATTATATTGTACACTAAGTATCATTTCACTAAATGATTGACGCTTAAACCGCTTTTTACGCCGCAGGATTATAATGTTATAATCCTTGAAATTAAACGGTATTTATTGTAATTTTAGCCAATCGAGCCAATTGAAAAACATTGAATTTGGCCTAAATTATAAACTACAGAGCGGTACATAAGTTGTAATGCTTAAGGTGTACTTATCAACATGAGATTTTTTTTACCGGGGATAATTGTTGTCATTTTATTGAATTTCCTGTTCATATCGCCAGCCTGTGCACAATCATACGGGTTGGGGTTTTACAGTCATGAGGTTGTACAGGATAAACGTACAGGGTTGGATTTCGACCTTAAAAACCTTGCCCGGAAAGATAAATTTGAAGTGTCGTTCGATCTTTCTTTCATACCCAACAGGGCCATTTACTTCGGTTACATTTTACGGTTGATCGGCGATGATAACCAAAATGTTGACTTAGTGTATGATAACCAGGCTAATACCAAGCACTTTAAGATCATCATCGGCGAGCGCCTTTCAAAAATTTCCTTTAATATTGATGACAAAGATATTTTTGAACGCTGGAATAATCTAAAGATCCAAATCGACTATAAAAACGATAGGATCACGGTCGTTTCGGGTAACCAATCTTTAAGCGAAACAGGGATCCATTTAAAAGCAGGTTCAAACTATAAATTGCTTTTTGGCGCCAATGCCTATAAGCAGTTTCAAACTACAGACCTGCCGCCATTTAAATTACGTGATGTTCGCGTACTGCAAAATACCGAGCAAATAGCCAACTGGCCGCTCAATGAATGGCAGGGCAGCATTGCCAATGAGACCGAAAGTCAAAACAACGGTTTGGTTAATAATCCGCTTTGGGTCAAAGCGCGGCATCGTAACTGGCAACTGGAAAAGGAATTTACTGTTCCGGGAGATGCCAGTTTGGCCTTTGATGCGGCAAATGAAGATGTGTTTATCATTACCGCCGATTCATTGGTCACCTATTCGATTAATAAGATACCTCAGTTAAAAAGTAAAGCCTACTCATCGGGCCGCCAAAGTTTAGTCCCCGGCGATCAGGCTTTGTATGCCAATAATAAGCTGTATTACCTGTATATGGATCAAACGGCTGTTGGTACGTTTGATTTTGCTACTGGTAAATGGGACAAGGGCTACAGCAATTTCGCTACCAATAACGGGCACCTTAATAAATTTTATAGTAAAACCGATACAGCTGTTTATACTATAGGTGGTTATGGTCAGCTGGTTTATAAGGATAGTGTTCGCCGGTTTAGTCTTAACACCAAACAATGGGAGAAGGTTAAGTTTAAGGGCGATACTTTTACCCCGCGTTACCTGGCCGGGTTAGGGGCTAACGCCAATGGCGATACCGTGTATGTGATTGGAGGTTATGGCAGTGCATCGGGCCAGCAGATCGTGAATCCGCGTAACCTGTATGATATGGTGCGTTTTACGGTTAAAGACAAATCCTTTAAAAAGCTTTTTAATATTGATGTTAAGAACGAGGATTTTGTTTTTGCCAATTCGCTCGTCATCAATTCAAAGGACAAAACCTATTATGGGTTGATCTTCCCTCAGCATAAATTTAATTCCAACTTACAGCTTATAAAAGGTTCGTTGGATAAGCCTGCTTACGAGATGGTAGGGGATACTATTCCGTTTCAGTTTCACGATGTTAGTGCTTTTGCCGATCTGTGCTATCTGCCGCATAGTGCTAAATTTTTATCTGTAACGCTGTTTAAGGAAAATGACCGCACCAGGGTTAAGATCTATTCGCTGCTTAGTCCGCCTGAACCGATTGTTACTAATATCCTGTCTGAAAGCCATATGGGATATTTACTTTGGATAGGGGGAACTTGCATATTATGTTTAGGGATAGGGGTATTTGTTATAGTTAAACGCCGTAAAGAAGTAGCAGCACAGCCATTGCCCGAGCCTCAAAAGGTCAGCGCAGAAGTAGTGTTGCCTGTTAATGAGATTCAGGATTTAACTGTGCCCGAAGCTAACGAAGAGAATGAAAGCCGGTTACATGCCAATAAGAACGCTATATTTTTATTTGGCGACCTGCAGTTGTTTACGCCTGATGGTAATGAGATCACCAAGTATTTTACGCCGTTGCTGAAAGAACTGTTCCTCGTGATCCTGATGTATTCGGTTAAGTTCGACAGGGGAGTAAGCTCCGAGAAGCTGAACGAGATCCTTTGGTTTGATAAATCGGAAAAGAGCGCGCGGAATAACCGTTCGGTAAATATAGCCAAGCTTAAATCTTTGCTGGATAAGATGGGGCATTGCCATTTATCCAAAGATACCGGCTACTGGAAAATTGAGATCGATTATAACGAGATCCAGGTTGATTATCACAATTATCTCAACATTGTATCAAACAAAAGCAAGCTCAATAAACAAAAGATCACGCAGCTTACGCACATCACGCAGCGGGGCAATTTCCTGTCGAATATTGAATATGAATGGTTGGACGCGTTCAAGTCGGAAGTATCCAACGAGATTACCGATTCATATATCCAGTTTGCCAATTCCATAAAAGTGACTGATGATCCGGAGTTTTTGATCAAGTTGGCAAATGATATCTTCTATTTCGACCCGGTAAATGAGGAGGCTATGATCCTTAAGTGCAAAGCCCTGTCGCATATCGGCAAGCACTCGTTAGCTAAAAATACTTTCGAGAATTTCAACAAAGAGTACAAGGCTATTTACGGCGAAGCTTTTGAGCGCGATTTTCATTCAATTCTTGAATAAATCTGTTACAATTGATATTTATTGGATTAATTAATCAATTTTTAATGATTAATTAAGTTGTGCGAGCAATTTTGAGGCTATTACCAGTTAATAAGCCCGGTTGCTTGTATTTTTGTAGAGTGTCTTTATTTGTTTTGCTAAATAGATGCGCTATCAAAAACGGTTTACGTAGAGGCGCATCACATGCGCCTACTGGAGGACAAGCAACTTTGCAAAAGTTAGGAGACGCATGTGATGCGTCCCTGCAGAACAAAAAATATTAATAAGAAATAAATTATTACCCATGCTAAACCCCTTTTCACGGTTGTTAAAGCCGGCGTTTTTATCTGCAATAATCGGTGTCAGTAGTTTGTGCGGCAATATAACCGTATACGCCCAAACAAAAGACGAAGGAAATCTCCAATACATCGATCCGCATATCGGTAACGTGGGAGCCTTGCTTGAGCCTACCCGGCCAACAACGCACCTGCCTAACCAGATGATCAGGATGCTGCCTGTCCGTCATGATTATATTGACGATCAGATCTCCAGTTTTCCGCTCAATATAGTATCGCACCGGTTAGGAGAGGTGTTTTCGGTGAAGCCGGATAATAATACTTTAACCCCGGCTTCATGGAACGAACGCATGACCTATGACCACGACCTGGAAGTTACCCGCCCATGGTATTATTCAACTTATTTGATTGATAAAGATATCACCGTTGAGTTTGCTCCCGGCAAAAAGGTTGGGAACTATAAATTTACCTTCCCGGTTAAAAGTGCTGCTAAAAGCATTTTGTTTGGGCTATACAATGAAGGTGCCGCCAATCTTACTTTTACAGGTGGCAATGAACTAACTGGTTTTGAAACCTATCATGATGATATAAAAGTTTATGTATATGGTAAGTTTAATGCCAAAGGAACCGCGGGTATAGTAAAAGATAACGCCCTGGTTAAACAAGCATCTGCCGATGGGAAGGATCTAAAATCATACATCACCTTTGCAGCCGGAACGCCGGATGTAATAGAGTTTAAATATGCTATATCATATGTGAGCCCGCAGCAGGCTAAGCAAAACTTTAACGATGAGTTTACCAGCGCTGATTTTGAAACGTTAAAAAATGCAGCCAAAACAACATGGGCAAAAGTGGTTGGCCAGATTGAAACTGAAGGAGGAACCGAGGC